>NZ_AWFE01000093.1:0-11250 GCF_003263315.1 Hyphomonas sp. GM-8P | reverse complement strand
TTGGGGGTGTCCACACCATCAAAATTCTCCGTCCGACCGGTGCTCCACTGCGTTGCGCCCCGCCTCGCGTCTCGCCCGAAAAGTGGTTCCCACTTTTCGGATAAACGAGCGCGCAAGAGAGCGGGTTCAGGACCGGCTCAGAGCGTCCTCACGGTCCGGCGTCGACGGGGACAAGGGGTCCCCGGAGACCAAGCCAAAGGAACGAAAAGGAGAACCCCAATGGCAAACGCACTCGGATATGTCAGCGAGACCAAGGCCGGCTTTGAAGGCACCCTCGCAATGATGAACCTTAATGCGGCCATCCGCATCGAGAAGAATGGCGAGAAAGCCTCTGAAGGCCAACCGGACTACCGCATCTTCGCCGGAGAGACCTCGACCGAAATCGGCGGCGGCTGGATGCGCAAGGCGAAGTCTTCGGGACGCGAATATGTCTCGCTGACCCTCGCCGATCCGCAAATCGGTCCCCGCCGGATCTATGCAAACCTCGCTCCGGTCAAGGGCAAGAAAGGCCGCCACGTGATCCTCTGGAACCCCAGGGACTAGGATCCGGCATCACATCCCATCGAAGCCGCTCCGGAGAACACCTCCGGGGCGGCTTTTCCCTGCTTGAATTTTCTGAAGGCGCCAGGAATGTGGACCCGCTGCCGCACGCAGCGGGTCATTGGAAATCTTGGTTACCTGCAGGGTGATTTCGGGTTCAGGGCGACTTCGACCCTGCCAATTAAGATCTGCCTCTGCTTCCTTCTGGCTGTACCGGGAGCAAAGCAATGAGCGAACCGAATACTCCACAAAGCCCGTTCCTGACGACACAGGAAGCCGCCAGCTACCTGCGCATTTCAGCACGTACAATGGAAAACTGGCGCTGGTCGAATGACGGCCCCGAATACCGAAAACATGGCGGAACCGTCGTCTATCATCTCGAAGATCTCAATGCATTTTCGACGGTCTGGAACAAGTCGCGGAAGCCTCGTCATGGATCATAACCGGGTCAATTCCAAACGTACGAACCGACGGCTTCGGAAAGTGTACTGGACCACGCTTTCATTCCTTGGATCGGCACTGATTGCGCTTCCCGCAACAGGGCTCCTACCATCCATTTTGCTCTACAATCCGAGCGAAAGCGCACCGCAGGGATGGTATCGGATAGAGCCCCTTGAGCACGTTGTGCGTGGTGATGAGGTTGTCTCGAACCTGCCCCAGAAAGCGGCCGAATTTGCATCGCAGCGGGGATACCTTCCGCGCGCAATCCCCGTCATCAAGACTGTTGCCGCGCTCGAAGGCGACACTGTCTGTGATACCGGCGGTGTCCTGGAAATCAACGACGTGCCCACCGTCCGAATTCTCGCGGCAGACAAGACAGGACGACCGCTCCCTTCGCCCTGGCGGACTTGCCGCCGCCTCCTTCCTCATGAAGTCCTGCTCCTGTCGGACCGCACACAGGACTCCTTTGATGGGCGGTATTTTGGTGCCGTACGGAAGACCGACATCATCGGCCGGGCTGTCTGGATGGGCCCCGCAGTTCAGGCGCGACCAGACGGAATGAGAGGGCAACTAGGGGGCGGTACGGAATGCAAGATAAAAGCTCATGGAGCCAATGAGGGGGCATCGCCTTGTCTGCACATCGATTTTTATGGTTCCATCCCTGACGGCATAGCTCCGTCATCTGAGCGAATACTCAATGAAGACGACAGGATCGGGTGGCTCCATTCCGGAAAATTGGCCTGTTTCCCGCCGGATCAGCCGGAATGAGCACGCCGCCGGACAATCCGTTCACGCCGAGACCTGGCAGGATTCGGTCCACTGGATCAGGGGGACGTGCGAAGACTTATCTCACGCGGATGACGAAAGCCCTGTCCTCTGCCGGCTGCGTTAGGCGCACTGCCCTGCCGGCTCGTCCGCGTCCTGCCCCGCGCGGCGGACAACGGCGCGTCATCGTCAAGGCGCGCATCGTGCGCATGTCGGCGTCGAGCACAGCCGCCCTTGCCGCGCACATCGGATACATTCGCCGGGACGCCGCGCTTGAAGAGAAGGATCGCGGCAAACTCTTCGACGCCATGAGCGAGGATGCGGGCGTGTCCGACCTCACCAAGTCCATTGCCGACGACCGGCATCATTTCCGGTTCATCGTCTCGCCCGAGGATGGCGCCGAAATCGCCGACCTCAAGCCCTTCGTCCGAGACCTCGTTTCGCAGATGGAAACCGACCTCGGCACGCGCCTCGAATGGGTCGGCGCCGTGCACCATGATACGGGCCGGCCGCATGCGCATCTGGTGATCCGAGGACGCCGTGAAGATGGCTCCGATCTTGTGATGCCGCGGGCGTACATCTCGCATGGAATCCGAGAGCGCGCGGAGGATTTGGTCACGCTGGAGCTTGGCCCGGAGACAAGGCTCGAACAGGAGCGGAAACTCAATGCCGAGGTTGCCGCCGAACGGGTGACGCGGATCGATCATTTCATCGCCAGGCAGATCGATCCTGAGGGGGAGTTCCTGTTGAAGGAAAGTCCCTCGCACTATCGCACCCTGCATGCCGCCCGGCTCAGGACACTGGAACGGCTTGGGCTTGCCCAGAAGCTCGGCGCCGGACGTTGGCAGATGCGGGAGAATTTCCGGGACATCCTGCGAGACCTGTCCGAGCGTCATGACATCATCAAGACGATGAACCGCGCGCTCGCAGGACGCGGAGACCGGCGACTGGATGCGGACGCGATCTTTGACAAGTCCGATCCGGATGGGCGGAGCGTGACGGGTGCAGTCCTACAGACGGGCCTCACGGGCAAAGCGCATGATCGAGCCTACGCCATCATCGACAGTCTCGACGGCCGCGCCGTGTTTGTTGAACTCGGTGTTGCCGGCGAAGTCGAGGATCTGAAGCGCGGCGCGATCGTCACTGTGTCGCCACCAAATCTTGAGCCGAAACCTTCAGACATCACGATCGACGGGATCGCGCGGGCTAATGGCGGGACCTATTCGGCAAGCCTGCACCAGGCCGATGATCCGCGATCGGCACCGGAATTTGTCGCGGCGCATGTGAGGAGACTGGAAGCCTTGAGGCGCGCTGGTCACGTCGAACGGACGGCGGAGGCGGATTGGAAAATCCCACTGGATTATCTGGATCGCGCGAAAGCGTATGAGCGGGCACAGGCACGGTTCAGGTCGGCGCAATTGCTCGTGCGGTCTGAACTTGGGCTGAAGGATCAGGAATCTGCGCTTGGATTGACCTGGCTGGATGAAGCACCTCCTCCATCCGGTGTGCCGATTGGGTTTGGCCAGGAGGTCGCTGACGCGCAGGTGAAGCGGCGTGCGTTTCTGGCCGGTATCGGAATGAAGGTAGAGGCAGGCGCAGGGTTATCCGCAGCACAGAAGTCTGAGCTGTTGAAGCGCGACCTTGCGCAGGCGGGCCGGTCACTGAGTGACGAGATCGGGAAGCCTTATTCACCGGCGCCGGATCGGGGCCATGTGGACGGCGCCTACCGCGAGCCGGTCTCGCGGGTGAGCGGGAAGTTTGCCGTCATCGAGCGACAGCGGGATTTTACGATTGTTCCCTGGCGGCAAGTGCTTGAACAGCGGCGCGGGATGGAGGTGTCCGGCGTCGTGCGCGGGGGGAGGATTTCCTGGATGTTGGGGCGCGGGATTGGGACGCCTGAATGATCCCGACAGGAGATATTCAAAAACCTGAGAAGCCGAGACCTAAAATGTCTGGCCAGTTTATTCGACGCTGCTTAATGTAGATACTGCAACCAAAGCAGGAAATTGCAGCGCGTCGACATGGCTGAGCAAGGAACACTTTTTGACAAGCGCTTTTTAGGGAAGCATGCCGGGCAGATTATGTCTGATCCAACGACAGCGCTAGTCGAGCTGGTTGCCAACTCTTGGGACGCCTACGCTACAAAGGTAACGATTGATTGGCCAGATAGAAAGTCAGGAACGCCATTTCGCATTGAGGACAATGGCAAGGGGATGACACGGGCGCAGTTCGAGAAACGCTGGCGTACGCTCGACTACAATCGCCTCGATACGCAGGGTGCATCTGAAACGCCGCCTGAGGAGCTTAGAGACGCGCTCCCTCGAGAAGTCTACGGGCAAAATGGCCGCGGCCGTCATGCGGCTTTTTTGTTTTCTTCTCCTTATCGCGTTCGCACCTGGTGCAATGGCGAGGAAGTCACCTACCGCGTCCGTCAAGGCCAAGACAATCCAATCGAGATCGAGCTTGTGGATCAAAGCGAAGGCGTTGTAGGTCATGGCACGGAGATTGTTGCTGAGAGCGTGGTCCCTTCCAACTTAACGGCAGATGATGTCAGGGGATTGCTCAGTACTCGGTTCTTGCTTGATCCGAGTTTCGCAGTCTCGGTTGACGGGATACGCGTGACTTTTGAAGATGTTCCGAACGACGCACTGCAGACGTTAGATGTTCCTGTCGAAGACGTTGGGGTCGCCCGGGTGTTAACGATCGATGCTCAGCGAGCCGACCGCACGACGAAGCAACACGGCATCGCTTGGTGGGTCCACCGGCGGTTGGTGGGGCATGCCAATTGGCGCGCTTTTGAAGGCAAGTTCATTGACGGTCGCACTGAAGAGGCGAAACGCTATAGCTTTGTGGTGCTTGCGGACTTTCTTAAACCCGCTGTCAAGGCAGATTGGTCGGGCTTTGCAAAGGACAATCCGAAATTCGCAGCAACACAAGATGCGGTGCATGAGCGTATTAGAGACGTGATCGCCGAAGTACTGAAAGAGAGACGGCGCGAGACAAAGGCAAAAGTCGAAGAAGCTCATCGCGAACAAGTTCGCGCATTGCCAAAACTCAGCCAAGATCGGTGGAATGGCATGCTAACCCAGTTGATCGAAAAGTGCCCGACGATTGGCGAGAAACAAATTGATCAAGTGATGGGATTGTTGGCCACAATGGAGATGGCAGAGTCGCAATATGAGCTCCTAGACCGACTACACGACATTTCACCGGATGACATTGATGCACTGAACGACGTGATGAAGGAGTGGTCGATAAAAACGGCGAAAGCGGCATTGGACGAGGTCTCGCGGCGACTAAAATTGATCGAAGAGATCAGGCGAAAAACAGACGATCCCGAGACTGATGAAGTTCAAGAGCTTCAGCCGTTGTTCGAACAAGCGTTGTGGATATTTGGACCGGAATTTGAGAGCATTGAGTTCACGTCCAATCGCGGCATGACAACGGTTATTCAGCAACTCTTTGGGAGCATAGAAAAAGGTTCGCGCAACAGGCCAGATTTCGTTGTTCTTCCGGAGGGAACGCTCGGAATTTATGCGCGGCCTCGGTTTGATGAAGAAAGCAATGAGGCCGGAACGGAATCTATGGTCATCATTGAACTAAAACGTCCCGGAGTTCCGCTGGGAAGCGATGAAAAGAACCAAGCTTGGAAGTATATCAAAGAGCTCAACAATCGGGGCCACATTGATGATCTCACCAAAGTGCGAGGATTTGTATTAGGCGACCAGATTGAAGCCGGCGAGCACGGCGTGCGGACCGAAGGCGAAAATGTCCGGATTTTGCCAATGCTTTATTCGACGTTCATCGGCCAAGCGGAAAAGCGCATGCTAAACCTTCATCGAAGATTATCCGACGCGCCCTTTATGCAAGCAATCTTGCAAAAAGAAGTGCCAGAGTCGGTTCAACCCGATTTGCTGATAGGCAGGGAAATCTAATAACTCAGATGTCGGCGCTCCAAATTCTGCGACACATCCCTGGGTTCTCTGCAATTGCGCCTAAGGCTGACGTCGGCTGGGGGCGCAGTTTCAGAAATAAGAGATTCATAGAAAGCGTCGGGCGCCCCCCTTCTGACGATACATGACCGACCTTCCTATCCCCTCCAACACACCATCCGGTGACTCTCCGCGCATGACTGGTCCGGCCGGACCGCAATTTGAAGTGTCGGTCGGCGTGCATTATGCGCTAGCTGTCCTCGCAGAGACCGAATGCTTTGGCCTTCCCGGAGCCGTTGCCAGCAAAATCGCCTTCCAGCGTCGGGACCAGGGCCACCCACTGGATGATATCATTCTGACTGGGGTAAGTTGGGAGGGCGCGACCCAAACCCTCGAGATCCAAGCCAAGCGCTCACTCAGCTTCACCAAATCGAACACTGTTTTTGGCGACATCGTCGCCGATATGGTTGCGGCGCAAAGCATAGATCCAGAACGTCGCTTCGCGGTGGCCATTGAGCGAACCAGCGGTGCCATTGAAAATGGCGTCCATGAAGCATTGGAGCTTGCCAAACACGTAAGCGATGAGGGCTCGTTTCGCACATTGCTCGCCACGCCCGGGCGCAGCAATCAGGCGATGCGCGATTTCGTCACCGCCTTTGAACACCATTTAGGCAAGGCCGGCGCCGATCCTGCTCGCTTGGCATTCGACCTTCTGCGGCGTTTCAGCGTGCTCCGTTTCGATTACGCCCGTGCAGGGTCGATTGCGGAACAAGCCGACCGTTGGCGCGCCGCGACGTTGACAAAGGATCGAACTGACCCTTACGGCGAACTCGTCTCCGTGTTGATGCGCACCGACGCGATTGGCGGCGACCTCGACCGCCCGCGCTTGGTCGAGCTCCTCGCCGAACGCAAGGTCGCCATTGGCCCCGCACCCCGTCTGGCTGCGGCCCGCGCCAAAGTCGCCGAGCTCAGTAGATTTGCCCTCTCGGACACCGACACCACAATCGCTGGCGCGCACATGCTGCGCAGTGCCAAACGGCAGGCGCTAGACGTGGCGCTTGCGAATTCTCAGTCCGGCAGCGGCGTGCTGGAAATCACCGGAACCGGCGGCTCAGGTAAATCCGCCTTTTTGAAAATCGCCGCTGCGGCGCAAGCCGAACACGCTCCCACACTTGTACTTGCGCCGGACCGTGTGCCCAGCGGCGGCTGGAGCGCACTGCAACACCAGCTGGGATTGGATGTCAGCGCTGATCGTTTCCTGACTGATCTTGCCAGCGATGGCGGCGCCGTCATCTATATTGATGGGCTCGATCGGTTTCGCTCAGAGCGGGAGCGCAAAACCGTCTCAGATCTGATCCTAACCGCGGCGAGGATCCCGGGGCTAACGCTGGTCTTCACCGCCCGCTTGGGCTGGCGCGCAGCGCAGCCCTTCAGCGATGAGGTCATGCGCGCCCTTGAGGCGTGCGAGACGCTGACCATTGAAGGACTGGACGATGATGAAGCGGTTGCCCTCGCGCACGCCGTGCCGGCGCTTGGGGCAATCCTCGCGCCAAATCATCCAGCCAAGCATCTTGCGCGCAATCCCTTCATCTTGAAGCGCTTCGTCGTGGCGAGGTCTGCCCCCGGAGCACTAGTGAGTGAGGCTGGCTTTGCAGTCGGCTGGTGGCAATCTGGTGGCCACACGTCAACAGACGATAAGGGCGAGGCTCGTGCACGCCGCAGAATCCTGCTCGCCGTGGTCCGCGCGCAATTGGATGGCGCCTCAGTGGTGGACCTCAATCCTGAGTCCGCCGACGCGGGGGCGGTCTCTTCGCTGATCGAAGACGGCGTCCTCACCGAACTCGCCACTGAACGCGTCAAGTTCAAGCACGATCTCTTCTCGGATTGGGCGATCGCCGCATATCTCAGCGAAGACCCGGAGCGACTGATGTCTCTAGCGGGTTCTGGTCCGCCCGCTTTCTGGCTCGAACGCGGCGTCGAACTCGCTTTTCGTCATCTCGCTGAACAAGACGATAATGAGCTGTGGGCCAACGCCGTCAAAAAGCTGCAGACGAGCGAAGCTGATGAACGCTGGACCGGATTGGCACTTCTGGCTTTGGTGCGATCCGAAAGTGCCGCGAAACTGTTTGCGCGTCATGAAGCTGTTCTGCTCGCTGACAAGGGCGAGCTTGCCGAACGCCTCTCCCGGCTCGTCATCGGCGCGCACTCTATTGAAGTTGAAGTCAATGTGCCCTCGCCCGATGGCAATGGAACCATATCTACGAAATCCGTGGCCGTACCAGACCCAGCCTTCTGGATGCCTCTCATCATCTGGTCGGCTCTGAGATTTGGGGAGCTTCCATCAAAGGCGCTGCGCGGCGCTGTAGACCTCATGCACAACTGGATTGCGTACTTCGCCGCAACAGAGCTGAAACTCACGCCCGTTTTGCTGGACCGTTTCGCCGACCTTCTTGTAGCGCATGTGGAAGACCGTTCGTTGGATTACATTCCCGCAGGCAAGCCACCTCCAACGATCCGGTATCCAGCCGGGCGTAATACAGTCGACACTGCGCGCCTGACACTCGCCGCCTTTGCGGAAAAGAACCCCAGTGCGGCCGAGCGATACCTGAATGCGATTGCCGCGTCTGATCGTGCCGTCGATGAAGTCGCAGAGCTCTTGGAATATCCCTTCGTCTTGCCGAAAGCTGCGCCCGCGGCCTTTGCTGCCGCACTGATCGAAGCCACGCGCCAGGAGTATAATGAGCGGTCCGGCGATGATCGCATGCGAAGGGTCGGGCTCGGACTTTCGCGTTTGGAACACCTGTTTACCCTGGGCAAGTGCGGTATCACACCTTTCTCCGATCTATTAAACACCGATGCCGATCAAGGTCTCTCACTCATCCGGACCCTGACCAAGATGACTGAAGCCACAGTCGAGACCGGCGGCGCGTTTGAACTCGAACTGTTTGGCGAAACCCGCAAGATCCAACCGAGTAACTCCTATGGCTGGCCACGCGGGCATGGGCCTTCGCAGTTAGTCGGCAAGGCCCTCGCCGCTCTCGAACATTGGGCTCATCGCGAAATCGAAAACGGCGCTGGCATCGAGAGTGTTGCGGCTCGGATTGCTGGCGACGGGCCAATCTCGGGCGCCTTGTTACTGGTCATTACTGATTTGGCGCTGTGTCACGGAATCCTTGGCGGCGCGCTCCTCCATGATCTGCTCGCCTCGCCCGAACTGCTCAGCGTAGATTTTGAACGCCATCAATATGATTATCTCGAAACCCTGAGAGGCGGCGGCCTTGGACGCCTGCGCCAAGGCCCGGCAAGCGACCGGCCCATTGAACAGGGCCTCGCCGCGCGCCCCTCGCGTCACACAGGGCTGCATGACGTCTTTATCCAGGTCGCGCTAAGGGTGCCGACCGATGAACTCACGGCCTTGAAAGCACGTCTTGACGCCGGCGTTCAACGGCTCGGGCCTTGGGAGCTGCCCGAGGTCGACTGGAAAGAACCGGCCTTCATGGCCTCTTATGCACGGCGCGCCTTAGACCGCGAGAATTATCGCGAAGAGACGCAGATGGTGGAAGACGCGCCGCTCCAAGGCTGGGTCTATGACTGGCCCGAGGACCAGGCCGAATGGATGGCGACGAACTCTGCCGCGGCGGCGGTAGAGCATCAGGCGTTTAATCGCTCTCTCGCGATCCGCATGACCATGGATGATGAGACCAATGATGTCAGCGCCTCGGTCGAAGATGCTGAAGCCGTGCTCGCGGAAACCGAAAGCGCCGAACCGTCCCCAGAGGACGCCCTGGACCATGATCCGAATGATCCATGGTTGTCGCGCCTAGGCGCGGCGGCCTTTCTTGCTCGGCAATGTTCCGGCGAGCAACTTCGCGCCAAAGCGCCAAAGCTACGCGCCATTTTTGATCGCGCCCTCGATCCCGCAACCAGGCCACGGCTCAATATGCGCTATGATGTGATGTACGACCCTGCCGCCCTCGGTTTGGTCGGCCTGCTCCATCTCTTCCGTCCGGAAGAAACGAGGCCATCCGACGAAGAACTGCTCAATGCAATCTTAAAGAATGCGCCGAGTGCCGTCGCTGCGCTGCACCATTATCCGCGAGCCGCCGAGACGCTGGGCTTAGACAGGCTAAAAGCCTGTATTCGCACCGGGCTCCAAGCCTGCTTTATTCCGCGTCGCGCTCATTTTGATGAAACCGACGGCGCTTTCGAACAGCGCGATCGAACGTTGAAAGCCAAAGTCAAGGCTCATGTCGAAGCTGAACTAGCCTGGCTCGCAGATGCAGGCGAAGAGCCAGGCTGGGTCGTCCCGCCGCCCATGCGCCAGCGCCCGGAAGGGCGCGGTATTATCCTACCCGGCGGCGCTGCGCCGCCTACGCCAAAACAGCCTCAACCTGAAATTCCGGATTATCACTTCGATTATCATACCGGCGACAAATGGATCGGGGTCCTCAAGCAAGTCGGGGATCCGGGCGCCCTCGAAGCCCTATTTCTCGCCAATCGGGACTGGCTAGTGCAGGCAAATGGCGGACCGGATGAAGATGCAGATGCGCCTGATGTTGAAAATCACTGGACCGCACCGCTCTTTGAATGCGCCGCACGTCTCGCTTCAAATTGGTCTGAGACGAAACAAGAAGAGCAGATCTTTGCGCTGCTCGATCAGTTTTCCTCCGAAGTGTTTTTCAGCGTCGCCGCGGCCTGCTTGATCGAAAGCGATATCCAACATCTCAAAGGCGGCACGACCGACACCGACCATCTGGCCAAATTGAGAGCGCGGCTTTGGAAGTCGATGAAATCGCGCAAGCAATGGGAACGCCATAAATGGTCTAGGAATGGCCGGGTTGAAATCCATCTCAATGATTTGCTTTCGACCCTTTTCATGAAACAAGTCCGAGGCTTTGGTGACCGCGTTTCTTACGCGCGCGAGTTCAGTGAAGCGCAACTGATTGCGTTTTCCGATACCTTGACTGAATTGGCCGTCGACGCTGGCCCCTGCCCGACAATTGCAACGCTTTATCTCGATATGATGGATCTTCTCCCGACACAGGTTTCAGCTGCGCCTCTAGAACGAGTTGCAGCTGAATGGCATGCCAAAGCCGAGGATGGCTTCTGGAGCACGGCGAGGATTGGCGAGCGCGTAGCCACAATTGCGAAAGACTGCATACATACAAAAGCACAGGCGGAGACTTGGTGCCCGATCGCGGTCGCGATTTCAGCTGCCGGCGTACCGGCTGGGGAAACACTGCTGAAGCGTATTCAGACGCTCTCAAAAGGGTCATGAACTCGGTCGGCTGAGTACGGAACTATACCGGCATTCTCAAGTATTAGTGCCACCAGCTCGTGAGAGTGGCTGATCGGGAACGTGACTCAGTGTCTGCTTTCAGGAACGTCCCGACGCGCTCGCTAACGACCGCTAAAGGGATATTTCTGACCCTACACATTGCTCCCTGAACTTCACTTCAGCCGCCCTTTGGTGCTTGCGCCTTCTGGATACCCCACAAATTCCCCCCAATTCCCTCTCTGGAGACTGAGAGGCTGATTGGCCAGGTTCAGTGTCATGAAACATGGCACGAAC
>NZ_AWFE01000092.1:0-11586 GCF_003263315.1 Hyphomonas sp. GM-8P | reverse complement strand
GTTCGTGCCATGTTTCATGACACTGAACCTGACCAATCATCGCCTCAGTCTCCAGAGAGGAAATTGGGGGAAATCAGGGGGTATTCTGAAGATTTCGGAACTGGTGAGTGGTGTGGGTGAAGTGCCGGGAAGAATTTGTGGGATCCAATTTCTTTGGGGATCGCTAGCCCGTTAAGCAAATTGTCGACAGTATTCGTATTATCGGCAAAGAATGGCAGGCTTAGTACTCTGATCAACAATCGACGTTGGCGTACGGTCCAACAACAGCCGTACGCGGGATTGCCACGTAGCTAAGACTAAGGAGTAGGCCAGCCGAGAAATATGTGCGCTAAGCGTATGGGTGCGCGATTGTTCGAGCGATCATGGTCTGTGTCGAAGGCAGCCAGCGCGATTACTTGTGATGGCTGAGTGATTAGCTTGCTGCTACCGTTCTTGCGCTGTCGAAGTTTCGCCTCGTATGATCCATCGCTTAAGGAGTGCTGGAGGTTGGGCACAATTTTTTCTTCGGGACCTGTTAGTAGCGCTACCATAGCTGCTGCAGTTTCATCTTGGCTGTAATATCCGTCTACGAAACGGCCCATACCATCATCACCCAGGTATGCCTTTCGGCTCGTCACTGTATGGCTGACTTTTTTGAATTCAAATACGAACACCATGGTTTGTTGGTCGTCGTTCCAATGAAAAGAGATATCCGTGCGCTTTTGCCAGATGATATCTCCGGACTCGACATCAAGATTTCCGACCTTGTTTTCGGCACTCCAAGATCCCAACAATCCGCGTTTGCGAGCTACAGTATCACAATGAAACTTTAATTTTGCAGTGAGGCGATCTTCTCGATCTTTCGGTTGGAAGCCTGGCGCGTTACGGCGAACAAGTTCCTGCCACGCTTGCTGAAGCGTTGCAGCAGCAGCTTCTACCGGTTGCCGCGGAAATGCGGAAATCCAGTCCGGCGGCGCCCCTCCGATAGTCATGCGACCTTCGCTGCTGCGTTGTTGAATTGAACTTGTTCGACAATTGTTTCGGCATCGCGGAACGCCTGTCGTAATGAGAAGTTGCGCCGGGTCAGGGGCCTGGCGATTATCAACGCGTCGTCGGTCCACACAAAAGCATCAGGCGCTAGTCCAAGGCCGAACCCGGCAGAGACCCGGCCAAATCCGTCGGCGCGGGCCTGATTAAGCAATGCCATCAAGGCATCGCTGTCGCTGCGTGCATTTGCTTTCGAGCGGAGAGAATTGTTCTGTTTGTAATAAATCCTAATTGCTCCCATTCCGCCCGCAGCGTGTGCGGAGCTTGAAAGAGCAGAAACATCAAAACGTCCATTGCCGTTTGTGCGGGCTATCCAGACGTCGAGTGCCGTCGCGAGTGCACGAACATAGGAACGAACGTCAGAAAGACCGGCGCGAGTTTGAGCTGGTGTGTCAAGATTACCGAAGCTACGCGGTCGGATTGATGGCAAAAGAAGCGCCACCGTTTCGGAGATGATTGCTCGTTCGAAGGCATCAATTGCAAAATAGTCGAACAGGTGCTCGTCGATTTCCGATTCCATATCTTCATATGCGCGGCGTTGCTCTAAATCTGGCAAACCTTCCAGTTTAAGCATCAACTCGACCGTTCTATCGAACGCCCTACGTGCTACCTCAGGCTTATCCGCATTCTCAGGTTCGTGGAATGGGAAACCGCCGATGTCTACTAGCCGGACCGCATTTCGCTCGCACAACATTGTCCAGGATCGGAACATAAGGACATATCGAGCCAACGTCGAACGCAAATAGGCTGCTACGAAGCGTAGGAGACGGGCGTCGTCGTGGGGGCCTGAAATAACACCCACACTCGCCGTAAAACTCGCTGTGCTTTCAGTGTACGCAGCCCGAACTGAAAGATCTTCTTTGGAAAATCCATCAGTATACAGAATGCGTGGACCTTTGAAGACTTCAAGGACTTCGTCAGAAATGTGGCTTACTTGATCAATCTCCTCGGGCCAAGGCTGTAATAGATCAGGATGCAGTACGGGGACACCAGCGCCCAGTGCGGTTGTGGCGACATGGGGCATTCCTCGGAGAGGCTCTGCGCTCACTGGCTCACGTTGCCGATCTATTATGTGAATGCCTTTGCGTGCTTGCCAGCGCCTTGTTTTTTTCGGGCCACTCCAATAATCGCCGAGTTCTCCGAACACCCCAAGTCGATGGAGTAAGGATTGGTCGAACGCGTCACCCCACATGAATACAGTTAGGATATCTTGCTGGTCGATTACTGCCCGTGTCGCAACGCTATGGCGATCGTTGGAAGAAAGTGTCAAGCGACCGTAGGCCAAACTCATGTCAGCCTTCGGCACACAGTAGTCAAACCGTTCCTCAACAGCGATCACCACTGGACGGGAGTTGCGCTTTTCAGCCAATAGCACGTGGCAAGTGTGTTCGGCGGAAGGAAAGAGTAAATTTTGAAAATCACCGAAGTTGATCAACCGGATTGGACGAGCAGTCTCGAATAGATGTTTCACGAAGGACTGCTTCGATGGCCCGAGAAACAAATTAATTGGAAGGATCAAGCAAAGGCGCCCGCCGTCGGAGAGAAACTCCAAGGCTCTGATTGAGAACGCCGCAGCAACTTGCCGATGTCCTACGGGGGCCTTCATCTGTTGTGCCCAAATGTCGGCGCTCGTCACGTCGCTGCCGCGTGGCTCGATCCATGGAGGGTTGGAAAGGACAAGAGAAAATGTGCGACCGTTGAATCCGTGGTCCGGGCTAAAAAAGTCACCTGTGGCTCCGAACAGAAGATTCACCCCTTTCAGCGTAGGGAGTTTCACTCGCTCTTTGCTCTGTGCTTCGCGGATATCTGACGGATCAAGGCCCTCCAATAGGGATAGATATAGACTGAACGCCGTCACACGACATGCCATTTCATTGATATCTGCGCCAAAGATGTGCCTGGCCAGCAACTGGCGGCGTTGCTTGAAACTAAGCGGCGAACCCTCGCGTGCTTCTGTCAGTGCGATCATCCGGCGAAAAGCTGTTGTCAAAAGAATTCCAGAGCCACACGCGCCATCGAACACTGTCTCCTGCAGTGGATCGGCCGACGCGCTGAAAGCCTGGTCAACAGCCAGCATTGCTAGGTGGCGTGGCGTGTAATAGGCGCCTGTTGACGATTGTACGTCTTCTGAAAGAAAGGACTCATAGAGTCCCGACAGCAACTCGACGGGAATCAGACTAAAATCGTAGTTCCAAAAGTCGCCTTGGCCGGTACTCATATCGGTGCGGTTAAGAAAACGTTCCAGCGCTTCAAATCCAAAAGCATTGAGAGACTGCCATGGATCGTGTCGGTCATCGCTTAGGAAGTCTCCGTTGAAGTCTTCTTTGAGCCTGTCAATAAGGCGGCGCACTCCGCCAATGTCGCGTTCTGTAACCAACTGATGCAGGCGTCCAACCTTATGGTGAGAGCGATATACGTCGCTGACTATGCCGCGATGTTCAAGATAGGAAACGAACAGCACCTGACCCATGAGTAATTCAGCCAGACGTCGAGAAAAATCGTCTACTGGTAGCTCGCCGTAACCAGCCTGCGCCACCTCGCGCACACAAACCGACAAGTTTGTGAGAAGCATGCGATCAACCCGATCCCCAGCGTCGAACCATTCTGGGAGACGGCGTGCGAGACTGTTTGAGGATACGTCGAAACCGGAGAAAGGCCCGTCTGGACGTGCTTCTTCCGCAGTGACAATTTCTAGTGAATCCGGAGCCTTGATAACCGGTCGAACCAATACCCGGTCACTGTCAATTTCCAAGATGATTTGCGCTAGGTTCTGATTCCACACACGCTGCCGAACATGGTTAAGCTCTACCTTCGTAAGCGGAGTTCCATCTCCACTTACGAAAACCACGGTAGGGAC
Organism: Hyphomonas sp. GM-8P; assembly: GCF_003263315.1. Taxonomy (NCBI): domain Bacteria; kingdom Pseudomonadati; phylum Pseudomonadota; class Alphaproteobacteria; order Hyphomonadales; family Hyphomonadaceae; genus Hyphomonas; species Hyphomonas sp. GM-8P. The sequence continues at coordinate 7,703 of NZ_AWFE01000092.1, read as the reverse complement.
GCCGTCAACATCGAACACAGCCCGGGCACGAATCGAACCGTCCTCGGCAAGCAGAGCATTCAATTCTGGCGCATATGGGTGGCGCGGGTCGACATCGGCAGCGCTACGATGGAGAGACTTTCCAAAATCGGCATAACCGAGACGTCGGAGCCATTCGTCGAAGATCGTGTCAGTCATTGGGGAAACCTGTTGGACTAGTGCCTAACGGCATAGAACAAAAGACGAACATTTGCCAGTGATTCGGTAGCCATTTGACTGCACGGGGCGCACGTTTCATGCTTGCCTCCGTCCGACATCACGCCCGCTACGCTCAAAGTCGACTCGCATAGTTCTGATTTCGGTTGCCGGAAATAAGTCAAACTGTTGCGATCGTGTTCGTGGGCTTGCTTTACCGAACGCTCCGCAAATGGCTTCCAGATGGTCATGAAGAGGTAGTTTGAGAAAGGCACAAGTCGGGCCAAACTCATCGGCCCGCGATAATCTCCACGGTTCGCTTGGGCTGCAAACAATGGCGGTTCCATAAAGCGCCAGAAATGAATGTTCTGAAAGCACCTCACGTAACTCGGAAAACTGCGGCGCATGGGCTTGGAGTTGTAGGTGAAACTCCTCTTTCAGCTGATTGGCAATCCGAATGATGAGTACTGTTCTCCAACTGAACTTTGCCGCATTGCCCTTTCCGGCTGCGGGTATATCTGCGGGTATTAGCGCACGGCGCCGCGTCCACTCGCGCAGAACCACAGCGGACAAGCCAGTCAATTCGATTACCTTGGATGTTGATACGTAAATCACGTGGCCCTCGGAAATGGGTCTTCTGCCCATTCTTAGTTAAGAGTGGGTAAAGGACTCGTTCTCCTGAGTAAAGTCTAATGGACGAACAGAGCCTTGGTGTGGCGGCGCGGAAGGGCGGCGTTCACGCTGCGCGTCGCCATCTAAGTTCGGATTGCATACACAAAGAATGATTGGCTCAAATAGTAATGGAGGCACTGGCCAAACTAGTGCTACCAATATTAATCCGCTATTCCAATCCCGCGCCCCAGCGCCCACGAAATCCGTCCCCCGCGCACGACACCCGACACGGCCATCCCGCGCCGCTGCTCCAGCACCTGCCGCCAAGGTACAATCGTAAAATCCCTCTGCCGCTCAATCACCGCGAACTTCCCACTCACCCGAGACACATGCTCGCGATACGTACCATCGACATGTCCTCGTTCCGGCGCTGGCGAATATGGCTTACCGATCTCTACGCTCAGCGTCCGGGCAGCTCGCGCGAAATCTCGCTTCATCAACTCCGTCTTCTGTGCCGCAGACAAGCCAGTGCCAGCCGCTACCTTCATTCCAATCCCCGTCAGAAACGCCCGTCGCTTCACCTGCGCCTCAGCCACCTCTTTTCCGAATCCGAGCGGCACGCCAGACGGGGCAGGGACGTCATCCAGCCAGGTCACACCAAGGGCCGTTTCCTGATCTGCCAAGCCAAGCTCCGAGCGAACTAACACCTGCGCCGCCCGTAACCGCGCCTGTGCCCGCTCGTACGAACTCGCTCGGTCTAGATAATCCGGTGGAACCTTCCACTCCGCATCAGCTGAACGCTCTGCATGACCAGCCCGCCGCAAAGCCTCCAGCCGTCGCACATGAGCCGCGACAAATTCCGGGCTGTATCGGGGATCGTCCGCCTGGTGCAGACCTGCCGAATAGCTCCCACCATTCGCGCGTGCGATCCGATCAATCGTGATGTCTGACGGCTTCGGTTCAATGTTCGGCGGAGACACCGTCACAATCGCCCCGCGCTTTACTTCCTCGACCTCGCCGGCGACACCCAGCTCCACAAACACGGCGCGCCCATCCAGACCGTCGATGATGACATAGGTCCGGTCATGCGCTTCACCCGTAAGACCCGTCTGAAGAACCACGCCCGTCACGCTCCGCCCGCCGGGATCGGACTTGTCGAAGATAGCGTCCGTATCGAGCCGCCGGTCACCGCGTCCGGCAAGAGCACGGTTCATCGTCTTGATGATGTCGTGCCTTTCCGACAAGCCCCGCAAAACCTCGCGGAAATTCTCCTTCATCTGCCAGCGTCCAGCTCCGAGTTTCTCTGCAAGCCCAAGCCGTTCCAGAGTCCGCAGCCGCGCGGCATGCAAAGTACGATACTGTGAAGGACTATCCTTCAACCGAAATTCCTGTTCGGGACCTACCTGACGCGCGATAAAATGATCGATCCGTGTCACGCGCTCGGCAGCGATATCCGATTGAAGTTTGCGCTCCTGCTCGAGCCGAGTTTCAGGCCCGAGTTCCAGCGTTACAAGGTCCTCGGCCCGCTCCCGGATCCCATGCGAAATATACGCCCGCGGCATGACAAGGTCAGAGCCATCTTCACGCCGCCCCCGGATGACCAAATGCGCATGCGGCCGGCCCGTATCATGGTGGACTGCGCCGACCCATTCGAGCCGCGTCCCCAGATCGGTTTCCATCTGCGAGACGAGATCACGGACGAAGGGCTTGAGGTCTGCCATTTCGGCGCCGTCTTCGGGCGAAACAATGAACCGGAAATGATGCCTGTCTTCGGTAATGGATTTGACGAGATCGGACGCGTTGGCATCCTCGCTCATGGCGTCAAACAGTTTCCCGCGATCCTTCTCTTCCAGCGCTGCGTCGCGCCGGATGTATCCGATGTGGGCTGCCAGTGCCGCCACGCTCGATGCCGACATGCGCACAATGCGTGCCTTGACGATGACGCGCCTCTGCCCACCGCGTGCACCGATACGGGGCCGGGCGGGAAGGGTAGTGCGGCGAACGCCGCCGACGGACGACAGCGCCTTCGTCATCCGCGTCAGATAGGTCTTCGCGCGCCCCCCTGATCCGGCAGACCGAATCCTGCCAGGTCTGGGAGTGAAGGGATTGTCCTGCGGCGTGCTCATTTGAACCGATCCAGCGGAAAACAGGCCAGTTTCTGCGAATGGAACCATGCCAATCTGTAGTCCTTGCTGAGGATTCCATCAAACCACAGAGCTACACACTGAGGCATGGAACCATAAAAATCGATGTGCAGACAAGGTGATAGACCCTCATTGGCTCCATGAGCTTTTATCTTGCATTCCGATCTGTCCCCATTTTTCCCAATCAACCCTTCTGCATGCTCCTTCCGATCACCGCCTATCCACACCGCACGACCAATGATGTCGCCCTCCCTGACCGCTCCAAAATACCGTCCATCAAAGGAATCCGGTGTGCGATCAGAAAGGAGCAGAACCTCTTCTGCCTGAAGCTGCCTGCAGCCCGTCCAGGGAGACGGCAGGGCGCGTCCCATACTATCTGTTGATAGCAGGCGGACAGTCGAAGTCCCGTTGATCTGTAACACACCCTTGATCTCACAAACCGTGTCGCCTTCGAGCGCCCGGACGTTCTTGATGACGGGGATGCCTGGCGCAAGATAGCGCCTCTGGATCGCGAGTCTCGAAGCGGCCTCTGGCAGGTTCGAGACAACCAGATCACCCCGCGAAATCACCTCCAAAGGTTCGACGCGATACCACCCAAGCGGAGCACTTTCGCTCGGATTGTAGAGTAATATGGGCGGTAAAACACCAGTCGCCGGAAGGCCTGTCAATGCCACTCCGAGCACAGAAATACCGCTCCAAAATACTGCGCGGAGGCTCATGAAAAGCCCCTCCAGTTGCTCGAAAGAAGTCTCCAATTGGCCATCGACAATGTGATTGAATCTGTTCTCAATGCCCTGATTTCAAGCGCCATGACCGCCTCCCCGGGACCTATTCCAGACGGTCGAATAATCATTCAAATCATCGACATGATAGACGACGGTGCCGCCATGTTTTCTGTATTGCGGTCCATTGTTCGACCAGCGCCAGTTCTCCATCGTGCGAACCGTGATACGCAGATAAGCCGCCGCCTCTTTCGTCGTCAGGAAAGGACTTGGACGTCCTTTTGCCTCGTTCATTCCCCGTACCCCGTCTTGCCGGGCACAGATCAACGTGGCGGCTTCAACACGTCCCAGAAAACAAAAGAAAATTCTAATTGGGAGTCACGAAGATATGCGGCTCCGCGGCGATACCCTGTTTAACCATGCGCAGCGCGCATGACTTCGTAAGCATACAGATGCCCCTCTATCGAGCGAATTAAACATGCCAGAAGCCGCCCCGGAATGATCTCCGGAGCGGCCAGTTTGGCGATGAGTGCGGGGCTAGTCCTTGGGGTTCCAGAGGATCACGTGGCGGCCTTTCTTGCCTTTGACCGGTGCGAGGTTCGCGTAGATGCGGCGCGGGCCAATCTGCGGATCTGCGAGGGTCAGGGAGACGTATTCGCGGCCGGAAGACTTTGCCTTGCGCATCCAGCCGCCGCCGATTTCGGTCGCGGTCTCACCGGCGAAGATGCGGTAGTCCGGCTGGGCCTCTTCAGCTTTGTCCGCGTTCTTTTCGATGCGGATGGCGGCTGAGAGGTTCATCATTGCGAGGGCGCCTTCGAAGCCGGTTTTGGTTTCGCTGACATATCCGAGTGCGTTTGCCATGGGGGTCTCCTTTTCGTTTCCGTGGCTGTCTTCGAGGGACACCTTGTCCCCGTCGACGCCGGACCGCCCGGACGGCGCGGGGCGGGCCTGAACCTGCAAGGGCGCAGCAAAGCGGAGCACCGGACAGGCGCATGAATTTGTCTCGCGAGGAGCCGCAAAGCGGCGGGGAAATTCGTGGGACTGTCCGGTTTCAGGGCCGTTTCGTGTCGTCCAGGTCACACGGCAATAGACGGGAACAAGGGGTCTTTCGGGGCAAGCGGAGAGCGGAACAGACCGCTTTGGCAATCGCACTCGGAGGCAAAAAGAAACCCACAGACGGGCGATTTTTCGGAGGCGCATCTGTCTTGATCTGAACCGCAGGAGTACACACTCATCCGGTAGAAGCATGTGGAAATGCCGCCCGGCATGCTGCCGAACGGCTTTCGCTTCCACGGACAAGGAGACTGCAACATGTCAGGCGGCGTCCTGCTCTGCGACAGACTGGTCTTCGGGAGAAGCTTCGTCCTCGCCAGAGGTAAACAGGCTGGCGATCCGGACCCATGCATCTGCTGGCGGCGACCCTGCGTTTGTAACAAGGCGCGTAGGCGGCACCTGCATCCATCCCGGACGCCAGCCCGGATTGGCCTCACACTCTTCGCCAGTGATCCGGTTCCAGACCAGTTCCTTCTGGGCTTTGCCCGTGTCTGTGAGCGCTGCTTTCGCCGTCGATGGAGACGCAATGTCTGCCACCATGGCGTTAATGGCGCGCTTGTCCCGAACGAGATCAAGGAAGACACGCTCCGGCTTCCAGTAAGCGGCCATGTCGGTTTCGGTGGCGACAGCGACGGCTTCCACAACCGGGCCGCCCGCTTCCAGCGTATCCGCCATCACAAAAGCCAGCACGGTCAGGGTTTCCGCATCGTTCATTTCGAGCAGCGCCGCAAAGACCTCGCTGAGGTGATAGGCGTCCCCGTTTGCGCGCAGGGATGCGACCCCATGGGCGTCAAACAGGCTGCGGACATGGTCCCCGGCGGCCCGCATTTCTGCGGCGGCGCGTGATGCCTCCACGCTGGCCTGTATGTCCTCCTTCCGGGCGAGGAAGTCGTGCCGCCTGACAGTCCAAAGAGCGGACCCGACCATGGCATGCGCCACCATCAGCCGGAGGGCGATTCCAGGGTGTCCAAGCAAGGTTGTACGCGCTGCGCCATGGCGGTGGAGGGCAATGTATTGTGCGAGCGGCCCGGACATTTCGGGCTTGGTGTCGGCTGCTTCCGCATCACCGTCCGGCCTTGCGCGCTTCTCCAGTTTCCGGGCTTCGGCCTGCGTAATGTAGCCCTCATGGAAGGTCACAGTGCCATCATCGCGGACTTCGACAATCACGCTGCCGCCCTTCGTCCGGGGGCGCTTCAAATACTCCCAACTGGCAAAATATTTCCCGCGTTCGAGAACCTCTACATTGCGCCACCCGGCGTCAATGTAGGTCTCGACCTTGGCCGCAAGCGCTGCCGATTGGGCTTTCCAAAACGTGTCGGCCTCTGCGAAGACACCTGTCTCACCGAAGAGGTCAGCTGCCACTTTGCCTTCATAGATCGCCAGATCAAACAGCGCCTTGTCGGTCGTGATGGTGGCCCCGCCCGTGATCCATGCCTTGCAGGCGCGGCCCATGGGCGCGCGCTCTGTTTCACTTCGAAACAGGGCCAGCCAGTCTGCCTGCTGGTCCTTCGTAGCAAGTGTGAGCGCGCGGATTGTCTCCGGGTCGATTTCGTCTTTGGCGTAAAGCGCACGGATCGGGCTGGAGAGATTGGCGAGGGCGAGGATACGCCGGACTTTCAGGTCCGTGACCCCGAAATGTCCGGCAATCTCTTCCACCGTCCGGCCTGCATGCGCCAGCTTTCCGAACGCATTGTATTGCTCCATTTCCGTGGCGGGCAGGCGGGCGACATTTTCGATGAGCGAGGCCTCCACCGCTGCGGCGTCGTCATCCGCTTCCATGATTGCGCACGGGACGGCGATTGACTTGCCGGTCTCAGCGGCAATGACCTGCAAGGCATGGAAGCGCCGCCGTCCCGCGACGACGCCATAGCCATCACCTTCGGGGCGCACCAGAAGTGTCTGGCGGATTCCTTTCTCCCGGATGGAGGGCAAGATGTCGGAGACATCAGGCGCCTTGCGGTTGTGCCGCATGTTGAGCTTGCTGATATGGAGTTGCTCAAGGGGAAGTGTTTTCAGTGCGGGTTGTGCCATGGGATTGTCCTCCTGTTCTGGCGGGTAAAGTGAAAGGCCAAGCGCCCATGCCGGGCCTTTCCAGTTGATCGGGCTGAAGGGGAGGCCTTCCGCGTCGCGGTTTGCGTCCGGATCGGTCTCGCCCCAGTCATAGTCATGCAGGCCAATCAGCGGCGCGCGGCCATCGACCCAGATTTCGACGACGCGGGACTCCTCTATGACGAGGGTCATGTGCGGACGTGGCCCTAATAGGTCATCCAGCGCGCTCATGCCTGCGCGACCCGTGCAGGTGCGGACGCCATCAAACGCGCTAAGGCTCTGTGCCCGGCTTGCAAGGCTTCGGGGAGCAGTTCGCATGCGACTTCAGTCAGGTAGGCGTTCTCCGACCTCGGATCGTTGGCCTCTATACCCCAGATGCTGGCGGCATGAGATTCCAGTTCCACGCTTTCGCGTTCAATGGCGAGCACGATTCCGCAATAGAACCACTCATCCTTGCGCCACGCGTCCATGACGGCTTCGGCGTCTGCTTGCGCCTTCGTCAGCCGCTCGCGGAAATTGTTTCCGGGTCCGATAAATCCCGGGTCGCCAATATTGAGCGATGGCCAGAATCCGTCCTGGCGCTCGTCTGGACTATCCGGACAGTCGTCGCGGACGATCCGCGCGGTGACGCGAAAGCCGTCAATCTCGACGGCAATGCTGTCGCCCTCGCACACATAGCGGTCAAATCTCTCCCGGAACGCCATGACTCAGCGGCTCCAGAAAATGTGGACTTCATCAAAGCCCGTCTGGAACACCATGATCTTGCCATTCATCGCCATGTCGCGGGCAAGCGCGGTCCAGTCGATATAGTAATCGAGCGAGGCCGGAATCTCTGTCCCGCTGTCGCGCGTCACTTCCTCGGCAAAGTCTGCGGCGCTGCGATATTCGCCTGCATAGTCTTCAAACGCGGCGTGAGCCTGTTCAAGGTCATCGCCAAAATGGCGGTGGA
>NZ_AWFE01000091.1:0-12854 GCF_003263315.1 Hyphomonas sp. GM-8P | reverse complement strand
GGATTGCGGCGCCGACCCCCGCCGGACCGAGGCCGGCAGAAGCGTATCCACCCCGAACGGCTTGTCGGTCATCTCGCGGGTCTGACGGATCCAGCTACGTAACTGGTCCGGCGAGCACGCCGCGGCGCCGAGGACGCCTAGCCCCCCTGCATTCGATACCGCGGCCGCGAGCGCGGGGACACTTGCCCCGCCCATTCCGGCCAGAAAGATCGGATATTCGATCTCGAGAATTTCGCATATGCGCGTTTGTAGCGGCATGTTATTTATTCTCCCGTCTTAGACATTGCGGTTCGCAAGTCTTCTAAATTTGTCCCCACCTCACTTTTTGAGAAACCAGATCAGGACTTCGTTCAGCTAAATAATTTGCCGAACCTGACACAAGGCGGGCCATGGCCTGCCGCGCTTCCTGGGCATCACCTGTGCGTACCGCTTCCAGAACGCGGCGCAGGATTCGCAACTGGACTGCGCGCTCCTGGGCGGAATAGCCGAGCGAGCGCGAAAATTCGCGGGTCAGTAAATGCAAGGTGGAGGTCAGAAGGCCGAAAAGCGGATTGCCGCTGGCCCAACCGAGCAGGTCGTGAAACCGACGGTTAAGTTCCTCGAACTGGCTTCCCGCCTCATTCCGCTCAAGCTCTTTAAGGCAATCGGCGAGTGCGCTGAGGTCGCCTGTGGTCGCGCGCTGGGCGGCATAGGCTGCAACATCCGGCGCTATGGCTTCACGCAGTTCGAGCAGACCCCTCAGGTCTGCTTCCATGAATTGCAGGATGAGAGAAAGACTATTTGCGAAATCACCGGACTGCGGGCGCGCAACCACCGGGCCCCCGCCACGGCCCAATTGAAGGTGGATTACGCCCTGAAGCTCCAGGAAGCGGAGCGCTTCACGCAAGGTTGCTCTGGCGACTTCGTACCGCGCGAGCATTTCTTCTTCGCGTGGCAACCGGTCTCCCGCAACGCGTGCACCAGCTTCAATGTCGCGAACGATGTCTTGTGCGAGCGAAAGTGCACGCTTTGCCTTCTTTGCGTTATAGGCCCTGGGCTGCATCTTTGAACCTAATATATTATCATAATTAATCTGATGAACGGCCAAATCAAGCGTTTAGCTTCCATGGTTGTAACTAATCGTCAAGTATGTATGATAATATTTAAAAGTGGCATGTTGCGGGGCCGCTAATTTGCCAGAAGGTGGCGCGCTATTTTCGCGTACGGACTGAAGGATAGAACATGAGTATAGAAACAATTGAGCTGAACACGGCCGAAAAAATCGCGACCATTCCGATCGAGCAAATCGATGTTTCACGGCCGAGCCTTTTTCAGAAAGATACAATTGGCCTGTTTTTCGACCGATTGCGCAGAGAGGATCCAGTCCACTACTGTCCTGAGAGCAAAGTCGGGCCATACTGGTCGGTTACCAAGTTCGACGACATCATGGCCGTTGACACCAATCACAAAGTCTTCTCGTCGGAAGCGAAGCTCGGCGGAATTGCCATTCAGGACATGCATGCGGGGGAAGGTGCGCTTGAGCTTGAAATGTTCATCGCCATGGATCCGCCCAAGCACGATCAGCAACGCAAGGCCGTTAACTCCGCAGTCGCGCCGTCAAACTTGCAGTTGCTCGAGCCGACAATCCGTGAGCGTGCGTGCAAGATACTTGATGATCTGCCGGTTGGTGAGGAAATCGACTGGGTTAATAAAGTCTCGGTCGAGTTGACCACAATGACCCTTGCGACCTTGTTCGACTTCCCTTGGGAAGAGCGGCGCAAACTCACTCGCTGGTCCGACATCGCAACGGCCGCGCCTGAAACCGGTATCGTCGAATCTTATGAGGCAAGGCGCAAAGAACTGATTGAATGCGCGATGTATTTCAAAGGGCTCTGGGATCAGCGTATTAACCAAGACCCCAAGAACGACCTCATATCCATGATGGCGCATTCTCCGGCGACGCGGGACATGCCCTTCCTAGAGTTTCTGGGCAACTTGCTGCTGCTTATTGTGGGCGGCAACGACACTACGCGGAACTCGATCAGCGGCGGCGTGCTCGCCCTTAATCAGAACCCTGAAGAATATCGCAAGCTGAATGAGGATCCGTCGCTGATCACCAGCATGGTGCCAGAGATTATCCGCTGGCAGACTCCGCTGACCCATATGCGCCGGACTGCGCTCCAGGATTACGAGATTGGCGGTAAGCTGATCAAAAAAGGTGATAAAGTGGTGATGTGGTATCTGTCGGGCAACCGGGATGAGTCTGGCATCGAGAATGCTGACCAGTTCATAATCGACCGAAAGAACCCACGTCATCACCTGTCCTTTGGCTATGGCATCCATCGCTGCATGGGCAACAGGCTTGCAGAACTGCAACTTAGGATTATCTGGGAAGAGATCCAAAAGCGTTTCGCGAAGGTCGAAGTGACCGGCGAGCCCGAGCGTCTGTTTTCGAACCTTGTGCGAGGCATCACGAAACTGCCTGTGCGGCTCCACGCTCGCTGACTGGGGACACCACTGAGCCTTTCACGCAAGCGCGAAGCGGTCGATCATGTGGTGGAGACATTCGGCGCAACCGAGCGTCGGGCTTGCCGCGTAATCGGCCAGCATCGTTCCACCCAGCGCAAGCCGCGCGTGCCGCGTCAGGATGAGGATGTGCTGACAGCGGCCATCATCACCCTGGCTGAATGGTTCGGCCGGTATGGCTATCGTCGCATTACGGCCCTGCTGAGACGGGGTGGCTGGCATGTGAGCGAGAAGCGCGTCTATCACATCTGGCGGCGTGAAGGGCTGAAGGTCCCGATGAAACAACCGAAACGTGGCCGTCTCTGGTTGAGTGACGGCTCCTGCATTCGGATCAGACCAATGCACAAGGGGCATGTCTGATCCTATGATTTCGTCCAGGATCGCACGCATGATGGGAAGGTCTTCCGCATGCTGTGCGTCATTGATGAGTTCACTCGCGAATGCCTCACCATCCGCGTCGAGCGCAAGCTGAACTCCCGCGATGTCCTCGACACGCTGGGCGATCTGTTCGTCGTGCATGGACCGCCTGGGTACATACGTTCGGACAACGTCCTACATTCTGAACTTTTGGCAGGTTTCGGGCGCAAAGCCTCGTCCCGTAGTTTCCAGATACGGGTCTTGAAGTCAATTACCGGGTGGGCTTCCGCCGCACTGGAAGAGCTCGCAGCCATAGCAAACACAGGATCCATGCGAGTGAGGTTCGCTGGTCCTTACCGTCCTTAACACGGGATGCCGATCCGAGCGGAAGATCCGAACATTATCTACGAGGTCGCCGATAGACTGGCGCCTCAACGGCGCGCATCAGAGAGAGATTCTCCCGCCCGGTACCGCCCCTTCGTAGAAGGGGCGGTAAGCTTTTCCGCTCTTGATGATGGCATGCGCTGTGCGCGCCATCTTGGCGGTAACCGCAGTGAGCGCTTTGCGCCGGAGATCGGGATTGTCCGGATCCCTGGCGATATAGCGCGTATATTTATCCCTGAAATTGTTCTCCTTCTGGCGGATCGCGACCAGGCCGGCCATCCAGAGCGCCCGGCGAAGCCGTGCGTTGCCGTATTTCGACAGTTTCGTCTGTCCCCGGAAAGTGCCGGACTGATGCGTTGAGAGGTCCAGGCCGCAGAATTTCAGGAACTGGCGATGATGACCAAACCGGCGCAGGTCGCCGGCTTCAGCGAGAATGGTCAGGGCGATGATCGGGCCGATGCCGGGGATTTGCTTGAGGGCCTCGAAGTCAGGGGTTCCGCCCAGAAGGGCTTCAGCTTCCGCTTCGATCGTATTGCGCTGGCGGTTCAGGCTGCGCGCCTCCGCCAGAACCATGCGGAACATCGCGATGGCCCTGCTGTCGACCGGAACCGGCAACCCGATTGATTCTTTTGCGGTTTCACAGATGTCCACGATCAACCTGGCCTTTGAAACCTTCTTGCCAACAATGTCCCAGGCGGCGGCTGAGAAGGCTTCTGGAGACAAGGCCGTGATCGATGCCGGGGGCGGGAACGTCTCGAGCAGGGCGAAGAACCAGTCGCGCCTGGAGCTTCCCAGGAACTTCTCGATCTCGGGAAAATAGAGTGGCAGATAGTGCGTCAGGATCCGGTGAATGGTCTGCGTCCTTGCTCTCGACACGGCCTCATGCGTCTTCGAGAGCTCCTGGATATCTGCGAGGCCGGCGACCAAGGGATCCAGATAGACCTGGCTGAGACCTGTCGCCAGCATATGCAGGATAACCTGGGCATCCTTCGGATCATTCTTGTCCCATCCGTTGTGGATGGCTTCGCGCTGGCGAGCGAGTGCCATGGAAGAGATCAGGCGTGTCTTGATGCCGGCATCGACCAGTCTCCAGGCCAGTGCCCGATGATAATTACCGGTTGCCTCAAACCCCGTAACAACCGGACGGTCGAAAGCCTTCAGCCGTTGAATAAAGCGGTCGTGCTCTGCGCGCTGGTTGAGCACAACAAGACGCCGCCGTCGAGGCGACCCAGGCATCTGTATCAGAACATCATTGCGCTTCTTGGAAATGTCGATCGCGACGAGCACAGCATCCTGTGCGATAGAATGAATCCTGGCCATGGCCGGTCTGCTCCTCTTCGGTGGTGGTTGGAATAACCACTGTAAGAGGTCCTGCGGCCCGGTCATGGCCTCCTGCCTGCGTGCGGAATGCGCCGCAGGCGGCCATGACCTGCCTTGGTTCCGAATGTGCTACGTCCTATGAAAAGAACGAAAGCTGGAATGAGCCAACAGGTCGTTGATGCGTGACGGCGAACCTGCGTCCCGCTCGTTCGTAAAATCACCCAGGCGTCTTCTGTCGTCAAGGAATCAGTTCTTCCATAGCAAATACAGGGTACGCTGGATTGCGGCCCTCACCGTCCTTAAGACGAGATCCGAATACCCAGGCAGAAGACCCGAACATTATCTACGAGGTCGTGACGATGCATGCCTCAACGGCACTTGCAGAGCGGGGTCCTTCCGCCTGGGACCGCGTCCTTCGAAGAAGGGGCGGTAATCTGTCTCGGTCTTGATGACCGAATGTGCGGTGCGTGCGATCGTTGCGGCAACGGAAGTGAGTGCCTTGCGCTTCAGGTGCGGATCGCTGTGATCTCTGGCGATGTATCTTTCATACTTGTCGCGGAAGCCGTTCTCGCGCTGCCGAATGGCGACCTGTCCCGCCATCCAGAATGTCCGTCTCAGCCTGGCATTTCCAAACTTGGAGAGTTTGGTCTGTCCTCGGAATATGCCTGACTGCTGAGTCGAAAGGTTGAATCCGCAAAACTTAAGAAACTGCCGGTGATGCCCGAAGCGGCGCAGGTCCCCGGCCTCAGCCAGGATGGTGAGCGCGTTGATCGGCCCGATGCCTGGGATGGTCCTCAAGCGTACGAAGTCCGGATGTGTTCCAAGCAGGTCGCTGGCTTGCTGTTCGATCTGATCACGTTGGGCAATCAGATGCCTTCCCTGACCGAGAACGAGACAAAACATGCGGATCGCTGGCGTCTCCGGATCGACCGGCAGGCCAATGGAATCAGCGGCTGTGGCGTATATATCAGCGAGCAACCGAGCTATTGATGCCTTCTTGCCGACAACACCCCAGGCCGCTTCGATAAAAGCATCTTCGGACATGCACGTGATCGATCCCGGCGTGGGGAACTGTTCGAGGAAGGCGAGAAACCAATCGCTGCGCGAGTTGCCCATGAAGCGCTCAGCCTCGGGAAAGTAGAGTGGCAAGTAGTGTGTTCTCAAACGATGCCAGAACTCCGTCTTGGTTTGCGATATGACGGCATGTGTCTTCGACAACTCCTGAATGTCGTTCACGCCGTGCACGAGCGGGTCATGCCAGATCTGGGTTAGCCCAGTCTGCATCATATGCAGCATCACCTGCGCATCCTTCGGATCGTTCTTGTCCCATGAGTTGTGCATCGCCTCGCGCGTGCGTGCCAGCGACAGCGAAGAAATGAGCTTCAACTCAAACCCCGCCTGATGGAGCCGCCACGCCAGCGGCCGATGGTAGTCGCCCGTCGGCTCAAATCCGACCTGAACCGGCACGCCAAAGGCGGTGAGCGTCTCGACAAATCTGTCGATATCTTCCCGCACGTTACGAACTGTGAGGCGTTTGCGGCGTCGCCTCCCTGGGACAGCGATCAGAACTTCATTGCGATGCTTTGCGATATCAATCGCTACCAGAACGGGTTGCCCTGTCTTATGGTGCGTCTTGGTCATGGCCGGTCTCCTCTTCAGTTGTGGTCGGCAAAACCACTGTAAGAGACCTGAAGGCTCGGTCATGACCGCCCGCCTGCATGTGAGAAACAAGCAGGCGGTCACGACCTCCGGAACATCGGTTCCCAATGTGCTATGGCAGTGAATTTACCGGCCAGATCGTGGACCTCTGGGCATATCATTACAAGGTCAGAATGGACTTCTCGCGCCCCGGCAAGCCGCAGCAGAATGGCTTCGTCGAAAGCTTCAATGGATCGCTCCGGGACGAGTGCCTCAACATCAACTGGTTCGCCTCCTTGGCCGAGGCAAGGCGGCTGATCGAGGCGTGGAGGCGCGACTCCAATGAGAGCCGGCTTCACATGGCTCACAATGGGCAATCTCCCGACGAGTTTGCCCGTAACGCCGGCCTATGCCATGGTGGCAAGGTCAAAATCGCCACTGGATTTTAACGCCAAGGCCGGACCACCAGACCAAGCACGTCATTGCCGCTGGATATTAACCCCAGGGCCGGACCACCGATCCCAAGCGTGTCAGCTGAAGCCGGAACTAACTTTTCGGTTGGGCCAGTCCGATTGGACAAGCCATAACCTCTATTGCAAATTTGCATCACCCGTCGACGATCTCTGTCAGGGGGAAAAAAGAATATTCACATTGCACATAAGTATCATATCATACAGTATTATATAAACATAAGGAGGAAACTAGGTGTATTATTTCAACGCGGTGTCGAAGACAACTGTTTCGGTATCTTTGGCGGTTTTGCTGTTTGCCGCCGGTGCTCATGCGCAAGTTGAGGTGGACGAGCAAGGTGCTGCTGCATCCGCGGCGGAAAATGTGGAGGCCACACGTCGATTGGGTGCAATCACAGTTACAGCGCAAAAGCGCGAGCAGAGCTTGCAGGATGTGCCAATTGTCGTGACCGCCTTGTCCGGAGAGCTTCTCAGCGATGCTGGCGTTCAGGATATCAAGGACCTGACGGTCGTGACGCCGGGCCTGCTTGTAACTTCTTCGTCAAAGCAAGCAAATACTACGGCGCGGATTCGTGGCATTGGCACGGTTGGTGACAATCCCGGTCTCGAAAGCTCAGTAGGCGTCGTTATCGACGGGGTTCCGCGCGCCAGGAACGGCGTTTCCTTCGGCGATCTCGGCGAGATCGAGCGAATCGAAGTACTAAAGGGGCCGCAGGGAACCTTGTTTGGCAAGTCGACCTCTGCGGGCGTCATAAATGTCATCACGAAGAAACCGTCTGACGAGTTAGAGTCGATCTTCGAGGTCGGGATCGGCAACGAAGGTTTCCTTCGCACGTCTGCAGAAGTCACCGGACCGCTTTCTAAGACGGTGAGCGGTCGCCTGTTCGGAGTATACGAAGAGCGCGGCGGTCTTTTGGACGTAAAGACCGGTAACGGTCCACGTACCGAGGACGAAACGAGTCAGTATGACTTCTACTCCGTTCGAGGTCAGCTTCGTTTTGAGCCCTCCAGCGACCTCGAGATTCTTCTCTCTGCTGACTATACTGATCGGGAAGAAGATTGTTGCATGGGTGACTATATCGCGGTGGACCCGGCCAGGGGCCCGCTGATCACGCTGCTGGCTGGCGGTGACGGGGCCTCTGCTTTTCCGATCGATCCGTTCGACCGCGTCGCCTTTGCGAACCGCGACGCCACGCAGACGACCGAGGACTGGGGTGTGTCAGCGAATATCGAGTGGCAGTCCGGCCTCGGTGAATTGACGTCAATCACATCCTATCGCGATTGGGAAAACGGCTCGGGTCAGGATACAGATTTTAGTGCCGCCGATCTTTGGTATCGAGATGACGAAACGTCCAGGGACGCTTTTGCCACATTCAGCCAAGAGTTACGACTCGCGGGCGCGACCGATAACGTCGACTGGCAGGTGGGTGTGTTTTACGCGAATGAAACTCTTGATCGTACAGATTTCATTACTTACGGCAATGATTACTTTTTCTACTTTCAGCAATTGCTGCTCGGTGCGAGTGGTGGTGCGTTTGATCTGTCTTCGCTGCCAGGTAATATCTATACGGGCGAGGCAAATGCAACCGCAGACGTTTATGAACAAACTGCGGATACATACGCCATCTTCACGAACAATACGTTCAGCTTGAGCGATCAGTTCGACCTCACGGTCGGTCTTCGTTATACGATTGATGAGAAGACGCTGGAGTCCAATTTTAATGGCGAAGCGGGTAGCTGTACCACAGCCTTGGCCGTATTTGGCCCTACAGGTGGATTGACACCAACGCTTTGCTTGCCTTGGACAAACGACAACTTTGTGGGTGTGAGCGCCACGCAGGATCGCTCTGACGAGGATTTATCAGGTACAGTAAAGGGGGCATATCGGGTCAGTGAGAATCTGATGTCATACGCGTCCTATTCGCGCGGTTACAAGGCCGGTGGTTTCAACCTTGATCGCAGCCAGTTTGGTCCCTCAGATCCCACGCCATTTCAGCCCAACCTGGATACCAGATTTGATCCCGAAACTGTTGATGCGTATGAGGTCGGCTTTAAGACCAACAATGCGGCAAATAGCTTGTTCTTCAACGGCGCGATTTTCTATCAGGAGTATAGCGACTTTCAGCTCAACACGTTTACCGGTACGAGCTTCATCGTGACATCTGTTCCCGGTGTGATTTCCAAGGGTGCTGAGTTCGATGTCCGATACCTGCCTGAACAGCTTGAAGGGCTGACACTGCAGGGCGGTCTTGTCTATGCGGAAACCCAGTATGATGATTTCGAAGCGGTAGACTTTTTCGCGCCGCCGCGCTTGCCGGGAAGCACAATTTCATTTGCGCCCCGTTGGTCGGGTACGTTGGCCGCAACCTATGAAACCTCGTTCATCAGCGACTGGGATGCGCGCTTCAATGTATCGAGCCGGTTCACTTCAAAGTATAATACAGGTTCGAACCTCGATCCGCTCAAGGAGGTTGAAGAGCTGGTTGTGGTAAATGCAAGAATGTCATTCTACAGTGACAACTCTCCCTTCGAGTTGGAACTGTGGGCGCAGAACCTGTTTGATGAGGACTATTACGAACTTGCTTTCGATACGCCGCTTCAAGGTACCGCTGCCACGCAAACAGCTCCGGGAACAGCTGTTGGTGCTTTCTTGTCACCGCCCCTGACCTTTGGCGCAACCGCTCGTGTTCGGTTTTAGAGCACTTTGAGGCAATGTCAGCTTAGCCTGACTTGAGGAGCCAAGGTGCAAGAGCCAATCTCATAGGGGAGGGAAGCGCGAAGTTCCAGCTGTTGCTTGCGGAGTGGTTGCTGAATATTGTAGCGCTCCGCAAGCCATTTCCAGAGATTTTGTAGAGACAGGAGGCGCGGGCCGGAAGCCCATAAGGATGGGCGTTGGCCTGCCAGCGAACTTTCATCTGGATGGGATCAGAGCCTCGCTGATGAGGAGTTCATGACTTCAGATTCTCGCTAACTGTCGAAAGTAAAACCGCTGCTGAAGCCAGGACTAGGATCAATAACAGGGTTAAAGTCTTGAGCTGCAAGCCGCTCGGCGGATCGCACAAACTCCTTTGCGCGCTGGATCGCAAATCCGGTTGGGACAATTCGCCACGCTCGACGATCACGGTAATCTCGCTCACGCGAGACATGGCCCGATCAATCGAATTGATTGATCAGTATCCCAACATGTGGACGCTTAATATCGTGCACTTCGGTAAGCTGGATCTGGGGCATTCCAGTCTGATCATTTAACCAGGCGCCTGCCACCGTGATCGCGTGAGGGCGATAGCTTCCATTTCCTGATCGTACGCCCGGCGCGATAGTCGGCTCACTTCACCAAAAAGGAAGCTGAAATCGATTGCGGGATCTCATATGAAGCCAGATGCGCGCGACCGCGTGGGCAACTTGACGGGTTTCTCCATTTACAATGATTGTAAGGTAACTTAATAAAGGAATAAGTAAAAGAGTTTATAGTGGACGGATCTTTTGTACGATTGTGATGGATATCTCCATGCGCAGGGGCTGAAGCTGGCGCACAGTTCGGTTGGCGATCCCGCTGCCCCTCCGGTCATTTTTGCCCATGGCGGAGGACAAACTCGTCATGCTTGGAGCGCTGCCGCGAAGGCGGTGGCATTTGAAGGATATCGCTCAATAATCTTAGATCTTCGCGGGCATGGTGAAAGCGACTGGGCTCCAGACGGTGATTACTCTCTCGGAGCTATCGCTCGAGACCTTGTAGAGGTTGGTGAAAGCGTCGCGGTTGGAAGGCCGCGGCCGCATGTAGTCGGTGCTTCGCTTGGAGGACTTGCAGCCATAGTTGCCGCAGGCATGTTTGCGCGCGATGCGTTTGAATCGGTTACTCTGGTCGATATCACGCCGAACATGGACGCCGCCGGCGTCACCAAAGTTGTCGGCTTTATGGGCGCGCATGTTAAGGAAGGCTTTGCTTCGTTGGAACAGGCCGCTGATGTGGTTGCCACCTATTTGCCGCATCGGCCCCGGCCGAAAGACCTTGAAGGGCTGCGTAAGAATCTGCGGCAAGGCGAAGACGGGCGTTGGCGATGGCACTGGGACCCTGCCTTTATCACCGGCGTCACGCGTCGCTCTGGGGTTGCTCGCACCAGTGAGCTGGAGCAGGCGGTTCGGAACATCCGCGTACCGCTTCATCTCATCCGTGGACGTATGAGCGAGCTGGTTACAGAAGACTCCGTCGCGGCGTTTCGTTCCTTGGCACCGAGGGCACATTTCACTGACGTCGCTGGGGCCAGACATATGGTGGCAGGAGATTGCAACGATTTATTTGTCGAAGCAGTCGTGTCCTTTCTTCGTCCGATTCGAGAGCAGACCCCTGCATGAGCACCTCCATGCTCAATGTTAATCAGATACAGGCCGCACTCGATGCGGCCCCCTTCCATCGCTGGCTTGGGCTGAAGGCGATCAGCACAGACAAGGACAAGCTGATACTGCAAATGCCCTGGCGTGAGGAGCTGGTTTCCAATCCGCGAATACAATCTGCCCATGGCGGTGTCATTGCCGCGCTGATTGATCTCACAGGATTTTATGCCCTGCTCGCCGCAGGGAACACGCCTGCTGCGACGGCGGACTTGCGAGTTGACTATCACAAACCTGCCACGCCAGGAACGCTAAGCATGATGGGAAGAATTGTCCGTCTGGGTGCAACTCTTTCCGTCGCCGAAGCCTCTGTCATGAACGCCAGCGGAGCGCTGCTTTCGAGCGGGCGCGGCGCCTACCTGATGCCGGGGCGTGCATGAAGGTTTGCATGATATTCTTGCATTGCGTAATTTTAATTCTGGTCTCGGGGTGTAGGGGCCAGAGTCAGAAGGTCAGGTTGCCCCTGAGCCGACCGGCTTTACGTATGAGGCCGGGGCGGGTGGTCTGTGTAGAAGCGGTTTCCGTGGAATTGGGGGCATGAGGGACATCTATTTGATTGCGTGGGGGCTGCCTCCGTAAAAGTGGCCTGGTATTTGAGTTAGTCTCGGCTTCGATTGACGCGCTTGGGTTCGGTGGTCAGGCTCTGACGTTAAAATCCAGCGGCAAGTTGGACCTGACCACCATGGCAATTCTTGAGATGTCGGCAGAATCTTTCGGCGTTTTTCCATTGCGAACCATGCGAGGTCGGCCTGTAGATCATTTGCAAGTCATGAGAAAGAGCGTCCGGCAATTGAGCACCGCCGGGCTAGATCCTGACAATGCACAATGAAGCTCTTTACGTTCACCGGCACATCGCCCCGGCTAAGAGGTGGAGAAACGTTGCGTCCCTCACAGGAATAGGGTATTGGAATTTCTCCACCGTTCTGAATTTCAGACGCGTTCACCCACTTCTTCTCTTCCTTGCAACGCCGGGCGCGCTGCAGCGCTCCACTGTGCCGGATCGGCGTGATACAGACAAAAAGTGAACTCATGGCCGGAACCGTTGCGAATTCTCAAGAGGGCGGCGGGCTTGCGGTCAAATAATGCCTTTGGAGTCATTAAAGGAAAAACACATGGCTGCCCGGCGCGCGATCCTTTTTCATTCCTGCAGAGTGAAATCGACCGTCTTTTCGACAGTTTCAGCGGCGCAGGTTTCCGCCGTCCGGTCGGAATGCAGGAGGTCTGGCCGCGTCTGGAAGTCAAGGAATGTGATGGTCTGATCGAAGTCGCCGCCGAGCTTCCCAGGGTGGATGAAAAGAATATCGAGGTCAATGTGACCGACAGCCGGCTGACGATCCGCGGGGAAAAGAAACCGGAGAGGGACGAAAAGACCAAGAGCTACCGGCTTGTCGAAAGATCGTTTGGCACATTCGAACGCTCGATCGCGCTCCCGTCCGGTGTTGACACCAGCAAGGTCAAGGCCCAACAAGCGCAAGGGCGCGCTGCATGTCGAAATTCCCAAGCTGGCAAGTTCAAAAAGGACAGCGCGTTGAGGGCTTCCAGTCTCTCTCGGGGTCCTGCCTTTGCATCGCTGGGCAAGTCACATTGCCGCGGTTGGTGCCGGGATGCTTCATATCCAACGCCCTTAACCTGTGAAGCGTCCCGATTTTTTGAGCACGCTGTGCGCGGGCTCAGGGCGGCGAGGCTGGTAACGGAATAAATCAGTGTACCGTAAAAACATAAGTGAGAGATAGGGCGCTGCGAGCACTCTGTTGTTTCCTGTGACCTGCTCCCCGAAAAATCCCTCGTTTG
>NZ_AWFE01000090.1:0-13064 GCF_003263315.1 Hyphomonas sp. GM-8P | reverse complement strand
TGTTCTCCAGCATCTCGATCTCATGGGTGAGTTGTTCGATCTGCTGGTCGATCTGCTGGAGCGCACGAACCGCCTGCAGCACGTTCTGCACGTGGTTTGCCGGGTCATAGACCGTAAGCTGGGCGCTGGCCGGCTGGGCGACGAAGACGGTCAGTGGAACCGCTGCGAGGGGGATGAGAAAAGCGGCAAGGCCGGAGAGGGCGCGTTTCATGGGGCGGGTCCTATTCGGCGGCGAGCAGATCATTGGGCGGAAATGAAGGGTCTCTGTCCGGCGTATGACCCGGCCAGCGGCCGAGCAGGTCGGCGGCCCAGGCGAGACCCTTGGCGTGCAGGAAGGTCTCAGTGAAGTCCCCTGGCTCCGCTTCGGCGAGTGTCCGGTTGATCCGTTCCTGTTCGACCGGGCCGGAGGCGCCGCAGAAAGCGAGGGCGATCGGACCGAGGCCCAGTTCGAATACGCGGCAGCCAAGGGGTGACTGGTAGTAGTAGTCGCGCTTCGGTGTCGCTTGGGCAATCAGTTCGATCTGCCGGGCGTTGAGTCCGAAGCGCTGGTAAGTCTCTTTCGATTGTGGCTCCTGCGCGCGGTCATTCGGCAGGAAGATCCGTGTCGGACACGAATCGATCAGGGCTGGCGCAATGGAACTGTTCGCAATGTCGGCCAGCGATTGTGTGGCGAAGATGACGCTGACATTCTTCTTTCTGAGTGTCTTCAGCCATTCGCGAATACGCGCCGCGAAAACCGGATCGTCGAGGAAGAGCCAGGCTTCATCGAGAATGAGGAGGGTCGACCGTCCATCGAACCGTGTTTCAAGCCGGTGGAAGAGATATGTGAGCACCGGAAGAGCGGCGCTCTTTGAATGCATCAACTCTTCCATTTCGAAGCACACAGTGTCCGCGAGGGTCAGCGTCTCATGATCACCATCGAGCAGGCGGCCGTGCGGGCCTTCCAGGGTGAAGGGATGGAGGGCGGATTTGAGCGTCTCGTCCTGCAGCATCAGGCAGAGCCCGGTCAGGGTGCGTTCGGCTTCCGGCGCGGATGCGAGTGCCTGAATCCCGTCCCATAGGCGAGCCTTGAGATCCGGTGTCATGGCAACGCCTTCATGGCTGCAGAGTCCGGCCAGCCAGTCGGCGGCGAAGCTTGCGCCGATGTCCGTGTTGATGGTTTTCAACGGCTGGAGGCTCGGAGCTTCCGATCCGCCAAGGTCGATATGCGCGCCGCCCATCGCGAGCGTTGCGGCGCGAGCAGAGCGGCCCTTGTCGAAGATGAAAACCTGCGCATCCGCATAGCGCTTCCATTGCAGGGCGATGAGGGACAGAAGGACCGATTTGCCCACGCCGGTCGGACCGACCACCAGCGTGTGTCCAACATCGCCGACATGGAGACCCAGCCGGAACGGTGTGGTGCCACCGGTTTGCGCCTGGATGAGCGCGGGTCCCTGCAGGTGGCGGTTCTCCGCTTCGCCAGCCCAGACCGCTGACAACGGGACCATATGGGCAAGGTTCAGCGTATGCAGGACGGGTTGGCGGACATTGGCATAGGCGTGACCGGGCAGGGAGCCGAGCCAGGCCTCGACGGCATTGAGCGTCTCCCGGATCGCTGTGAACCCGCGGCCATTGATGATGCGCTCGGCAATCCGGAGGTGTTCCTCGACGAGGCGGCGGTCGGGATCGCAGACGGTGATCGTTGTCGTGGCATAGCCATAGGAGACGAGGTCGGCGCCGAGTTCCTGCAATGCCGCATCGGCATCACTTGCCTTGTTGTCGGCATCCGTATCCAGGAGCGCAGCCTGTTCGTTGAACATGGTCTCGCGCAGGACGGCCCCGATGGATTTGCGCTTGGCGAACCAGTGCCGGCGCTTCTTGCCGAGAACCTTCTCGGCTTCGGCCTTGTCCATGGCGATGAAGCGTGTGCACCAGCGATACGAGAATCCCTGCCGGTTCAGCTCGTCGAGAATGCCGGGCAGGGTCGAGGCCGGGAAGCCCAGGATCGTCAGGGTCCGGAGATACGCATCACCGATCATGGGTTCGAGGCCGCCGGCGAAGGGCTCGTCGGCAAGGACGGCATCGAGGAAGACCGGGAGGTCCGGCGTTACGACGGGGTGTTGTTTGGTCGAGATGGTTGAGTGGAGATAGGTGAGGGTTTCATCGTCGCTGAGGTGATGGATTTCGGCAAGGCACGTTGCGAGCAGGTCGAAGACCCGCGCAGCCTGGATCTGGAAGCGGTCCAGCCGCTCGCGCCAGGTGGCAGCGTTTTCGGTCTCGGCGCGTTCGATGAAGACTTTTTCAGCACGGCCAGTCGTGTCCGCCGGAGGCAGCCAGAGCAGCGTCAGGTAATAGCGGCTTTCATAGCGGGCACCGGTCTCTTCGGCCTGCAGGGCTCGTTCCTGATCGACGAGCCAGGAGGCGGCGTCCGGAAAGGTGCACTCCGGATAGTCATGGACTTCGTCTCGCTGAGCTTCGAAGAACAAGGCCCAGCCAGACCCAAACCGGCGTAGCACATTGTTGACCCGCGCCATGACCGAGACGAGTTCTTCTTCGGTCGAGCTTTCAAGGTCCGGGCCGCGATAGCGAAAGCTGGTCTGGAAGCTGCCATCCTTGTTGAGGACGATGCCCGGCGCCACAAGACAGGCCCAGGGGAGGTAGTCGGCCAGCAGATGCGGGGTTTCAGAATACTCTTTGAGGTTCAGCATTGCAGATGTTCCCTATGGCGTGTGGAGCGACTGGCGACGGCCATGAAATCGGGATCGCTCTTCGCCATGAACACGGCTGCCGAATGTGCAGCCGCCCAGAAGACAAGCCCGGGGATCCAGAGCTGGAGCCCGAGGGCGAGGGCTGCTGCCAGCGTCCCGATGGCGATGGCGGCCGAGCGCGGCGCGCCTGCCATCAGGATCGGCTCGGCGAGCGAGCGGTGCAGGGGGATTTCATAACCCTCCGCCATCAGATCAGCGCGCCGCCGCCGAACGAGAAGAAAGTCAGGAAGAAACTCGTCGCAGCGAAGGCGATCGAGAGCCCGAACACGATCTGGATCAGCTTGCGGAACCCGCCGGACGTTTCGCCGAAGGCAAGGGTGAGGCCCGTCAAAGTGATGATGATGACGGCAACGATCCGGGCGACCGGGCCCTCGATCGATTGGAGGATCTGGTCAAGCGGGCCTTCCCAGGGCATGCCGGTACCGGCTGCGTGAGCGGGCGTGGCGAGCAGGGTGGCAAGGGCAAGGCAAGTGGCTGCCTGAACGGTCCGGTTCATCACCTGAACCTGCTTGTAGAGCGTCATGCTGGATCTCCTTGGCTGACGAGGGAAAGGGAGCAGGGGACGAGCGGCTCTGTGACGTAGCCCCCGCCATCGAAGCCCGTGATACGGATGGCGTCCTCGATGCGGCGGACACCGTCCTTCCGGTTCATGAACACGACGATGTTCACGGCATCGACAATGAGGTCGAACGGGACCTGGCGGATCGCTTCGAGTGTCAGCTGTTCGAGACGGCGGAGCGCGCCTTGGGCTGAATTTGCATGGAGTGTCGTGATCCCGCCCGGATGTCCGGTGTTCCAGGCCTTGAGAAGGTCGAGCGCCTCAGGCCCTCGCACTTCGCCGACGATGATCCGGTCGGGCCGCAGGCGAAGGGTCGACCGGACGAGGCGCTGCAGGCTGACTATGCCCTCATGCGTTCGCAGCCGAACGCTGTTGGGCGCGCTACAGTCGAGTTCGCGTGTATCCTCCAGGATCACAATCCGGTCGCCTGCCAGCGACGGTTCCGCCAGAAGCGCATTGGCGAACGTGGTCTTGCCGGAAGACGTTCCGCCGGCGATCACGATATTTTGGCGCGCTTCGATAGCGGCGCGCAGCGCGAGCGCGAGAGAAGGGGAAAGCGCGTCGCGTCCGACATAAGTGTCGAGGCTGGAAACCATGCGTGCCGGTTTGCGGATCGAAAAGCACGGAGCTGTCGATACGGGCGGGAGAAGACCTTCAAACCGCTCGCCGCTGCCGGGAAGTTCGGCAGAGACGATGGGGGAGGTGTGGCTGACGGTTTCTCCCGCCCCGGAGGCGACCAGTCGGATGACGCGTTCGCGGTCGCTGGGCCCGAGCCTGTGTTCGGAAAGGACAAGGCCGGTCCCGAAACGCTCGATCCAGACAGAGCCATCGGGATTGGCCATGATCTCGATCGAGTCATCCTGTTCGAGGGCCTCTCGAACGACCGGACAGAAAGCCGTTCGCAACATGGCGCTGCGGCGGCTGTCTGTTTCCTTTACCTGTCCCGCCCGTGCCATCTGCTTCACGCCTTCCTGTCTGGTCAGGGAGGAGTGTCTCAGGAAGCGGCACGTTCAGGGAGTTGGAACCCGGGCCAATGCGGGCAATTCCGGGCAATTCCGGGGCGGATATTGCAAATCAGGTTCCCGGCCAGTCATGGAACCAGGCATCGAACTTGCGGGTCATGCACGCCCGGTACGGAAAGCGTGACACAGTCAGACCCTATGCTGCCTGCCGAAGACGGCCAGCGACCCTCAAGGCATTCGCCTCAATGAGGCTGGCCGCCTGTTCGACATATCCCGTGGTGCAGCCCGGTTGGGCAGCGACGGCATTTGTCACGGCGACGCGGCGGGCGACCATTGCATCCACCAGCTCCTGGACACGTTTGCGGACATCGGCCGGGCGGTAACCGACGGCCTCGGAAATGGCGTCCCAGTGGCGTGCAGCAACATCACCAGGCTTGCGCTTTTTTCCTGCAATGTTCTGCGCGAAATATTGCACGACCCGGGGCCAGGGCAGGACGGTCGAAACATCATAAAGAGGGGCGAGGCGTGGCTCTGACCCGATCGGTAGCAACAGGGAATAGTTCTTTGCGTGGGCGTCGGTGTTGGCGACGAGAATGTTGAAGATGAACTGGTCGAGCAGGGCTAGTGCATCTGCAGGCGGAAGGTTCCGCCCGGTCCTGAGCAGGGTTTCGATATCCGGGCCGGGAAGCGTGCCGCGCTCGTATTTCCGCCCGGGCGGCACACCATTCGCCTGCGCGAAGTCTTCCTGGTGAACGCGCTGCAGCGCGCCGCGCCGGTTCGTCCGCCGGTCATAACGAAGAACACAGATCGCCTTGCGAGTTCCGGCGGGCAGGACGGTCGCTTCAGCTACGGTGATCCCGATCGCCCCGGCAAGGGTCAGGCAATAAGTCTCGTTTTCCGCAATTCCGGGCAGGACTGGATTGTCCGGTTTCAGGATGATGGTTGAGGGCGCGCCATTGCGCGGGATCGCCAGCACGTCGCCTTCCGCCGGGAGCCTGAGAACGGGGGCGCCGGTACGATCGAGAACAGCAAGGGCCGATTTCTTCTGGCCGCCGGCCAGTGATAGGCGGACACCCTCTTCGCCGGCCAGGAACGGGCGTTCCCCAAGGTCCTCGAAATGGCGTTCTAGGGCCGCTTCGGGATCCTTGATCTTGTAGAACTCCGTGAGCGGCGTATAGGTCCACGCCGCCCGTTCGGACGGGACGCTGAACGAAAGCGCGCCCGCCGTATCCCCGCCGATCTCACCGAGAATGGCCAGCGTGTCTGCGCGGTCGAGTCCCAAGGTGCGGGTCAGGATCGTCAGCTGTTCTTCTTCAGGAAGGAGATTGGCGAGCCAGGGCGAGATCGTTTCGGACGGAAAGACCGTGTCGCTCAGGGGAAGGGTCAGCGAAAGCGGGAAGGCCCCCCGAGTGTCGAGCCAGTTCTTGGTGTAAGCAAAGCCGAGCGCGCCGTCATCGCCGACGGTAATGTCGCCGATGTGCAGGGCGTCGAACCAGACCGGAACGGAGTTGGTCACGTATAGTCTCCGAGATCATAGCCGCCGCGCTCGCTATTTTCTCCTGCAGGCGGCGTCTCTTCCGGAGTGTCGAGCAGGCTGCCGGGATTGATGCGCAGGGCAGCAGCGATCCGGTAGAGGCTGGTCACGCGCAGGTCCCGTTTGCCGGTTTCGATCAGTGAAAGGGCAGGGGCACTGATACCGCACAGCCGGGCCAGTTCATGCAGGTTCAAGCCGCGCGTTTCCCGCAGCTTGCGAATACGGGCGCCGGCCTGGGCGAGTTGAGCCTGTTCCTGCTCTTGGGTCACAGCGATGGTCCTTTTATCGAATACGGTAAATATTGGATCGTTTGGGGCCTTTGGCAAGAGTTTTTACCGAAAAAGGTAAAATTTTGGTTTGGGGGAGGCTTGAGCGATCAATTTTACTGAATTCGATAAAATCCTGTATTGTGGCCAGAGATAGAAGAACAAATGCCTCGTAAGAGGCGGCACCACTACGAACGAATGCATTGACCGGGGATACCATCCCCTGGGGCTAAGTATGACGATTCCCGGGTTGTCGCCCCATCCGTGCCCGGCTCACCCGGTCGAGATGCGTGGTGATCTGAGCGATCGCACTCGCGAGATCGGTTTTGACCGTAGTTTCAGAGACAGAGAGTTGATCGGCAATTTGGTGGTAGGTCAGCTTTTCATAGCGATGGAGTTGGAGCACGGTGCGAGACCGTTCGGGTAGATTTGCGATCGCCTGTTCTGCCGCATCCAGCTGCTGGCGGGCCTCAAGCCGGTGTTCCGGCGTCGGCGTCCGCGGGCAGGCAAACAATTGGGTATTGTCCATGATGTCGCTTGATTTCAGGGACGCGCGATGGCGCCCGGATTTCAGGTAGCTGGCCGAGAAATTGCGGACCGCTGTGAACAGGAGGCGCTTCAGGTCGTATTCGGTCTTGTCCGGATAAGCCCGCCCGACGGACAGGAAGGCGTCCTGCACGATGTCTTCAGCCTCGGGCAGGTTTGGGATACGGGTGCGGCAGAAGCGGAGGAGCGGGCGGTATTGCTCACGGAAGAGCTTGCTGAGCGCAGCCGCACCGACGAGCTGGGAGGGGGACGAAGAAGCATTGGTCGTCTGAGGACGTTGGGGAGATTGCGTAGTCGGGACGCAGCCTGGAAACTCTCCACGTTGAAGGAGTGCCGATGCGGTGTTTGCGTGCGGGTCTGCGGAATTCATCTTGTGTCCTCTTTTCTGATTCGGCGAGCCGGAAAGACGGAGGCACAGGGCTGCAGCCCGCACGAAGCTGTGCGGGATCGATGCTCATGCTCCAACAGGGTTTCCGACGCCCTGCGCGCCCTTCAGGAAAAGGCATGAGGAAATCGTAGCAGTCCGGCAGGTGCACGGAAGGCGTGTGCGCTGGCAGCGCGTATCACTGGGTCATGCTCTGCCGGGGTTTCCGACGCCCCGAGCCCCTTCATGAGAAGACGCTGGAAAAAACCTTATGGGAACGCGATTCTCTTGGCAACCATTGAGGGAAAATAGGTGGGCCGTCGGAAAACCGCGAAGCATGAGCAACGGGGCGCAGGTTTTGGTCCAGGGGCCTTATCGCTGCGCCGGCCCACCCGGTTCGGGGCGTAACTCAGGATAGATGGATTGGGAAGGGGGCTCGACCGGTTGGGGAGACGGTCCTTCACACAGATCCTTGTCCTACTGCGCATTTTGTTCCGATTTAGTATTGATTTCCTGTGTGGAGCGCTTTCAATCTCCCGGGTCCGTGCAGTGGGGGGAGAAGCAGGCGTGTCAGCCAGTAAGACGAAAAAATTTGATCGTATTCATATTGCCGAGACACTCGCCAGGCATTTTCCGTTCGGTCCGCAGGAGCACCTGAAAGTTGTAGAGGAATGGGTCGCACAGCGTGACTGGACCCGGAAAACCCGAATCGTCACAGCCGTTTCGATAGGCGTAAACACACACATCCGGCATAGCCTGACAGAATACGAGCAATTTTTGAACGTACACAAATTGACCCGCGAAGAAGCGCGGCAGATCGTGCGGGATGATGTGTGGGATATTTTTCTGACTTGGCACAAGGGTGCGGGCGCACAGCTAACGAGCTTGAAGGCGGATAAGGTTGAGGCGAGTTCGGGTGTATCTCACCACGCGAGCTCAGCTGATTAACCGCGCTGCCTCGCCCTTCACTTATTCCTGCCTTTGCTTTTGCCGAATTGCTTTGCATCGATTTCCAATTTTCCAAGGCGTTCCTGGCAGGCATGTTCGGCGAGATGTAGCAATTTGGTGATCCGGTCGGCCTGCCATTTCAGGATTTCCGGTGTTGTCTCATAGGCCGGGGAATACCGTGCCTCGACATAGGCACGGCGCAGGAGCTCGAAATAACGCTTGTATGGCTTGCGTTCAGGTGCCCAGGCTTCGGCGAGGCGCGGGTCGATGGCTTCGCAGCGCTGGCGCAGCTTGCCAAGGTGATGGGTGGCGGGGGCGTACAGGGTGACTGTCAGGAGGACCATTCGGTAGATTGCTTCTGCTGCCTGGTGGAGTTGGAAGGCGGCGAAATTATGCTCGTCGGAATCGTTACTTTCGGTATGTTGACTTCCAACCTTGAGAAACAACGTTGCTGATCGTTGCCAGCTATGCGCGTAGCCGCTCGCCATTTCGTAGGCACGCTGAGGATTTGGCTGTGTCGGCTTCGCGACATTGGACTTGGGATAACTGGACTTCGGATTATGGTCGTAATCGTACAGAAGTACGCCTTGATTGATGATCTCTGTGAAGAAGTATTGTCCCTCCTTGAGGGCGGCATTCACTTCGCGGATCGTGTGAACGATCAGCGAGACGTCTTTCTGGATTTTGGGATCGCGATAGATACGGTCTTCAACGCCGGCCCAGAAACTGGACATGTCTGTAAGGGCCTTGTGGGAGACGATGACGAGGAAGTCATAGTCGGAGGCCCGGCCTGAATTGCGGTCGTCGAACCACGTTCCGCGGGCAAAGCTGCCATAGAGGACCAGCTTCAGAACCCGGTAGTTCGAGGTGCGCTTCGACTTGGAGGCACGAAGGCGTGCAGACAGCTCATCAAGGATCACCTTGCGGATATAGGCGACCTCCCTCTGTTTCTGGAGGTTCAGGTAATCGAGCGTGTCCTTCACGAGTGGCCGTGCCTTCTGTTGGTCTTGCGTTTTCAGACCAGAGTTTGCGGGGGCTGGCAAATCTCTGGCACCGGGTCATTGGTGCCTAATGTGCTTAGCCGTTCGAGACATAGAGCATCCGCAATCTCGATGAGCTTGGCAACCCGATCGGCTTGCCAGCGAAGGGCGACTTCAGATGTCCGGTAGGTGAGGGAATAGCGCGCCTCGATATAGGCGCGGCACAGGAGGTCGAAATAGCGCTGGTCGTCACTTCCTTGCGGGTGCCACGCTTCTTCAAGGCGGATGTCGATAGCTTTCGCGAGGTGTCGCATGCGGCGGAGATGATGCGTTGTAGGAGTGTACCCGGCGACGGCATGGAGGACCATACGGTAAGCGCTCTCTGCAGCTTGATGAAGTTGGAAGGTAGTGAAGTTTCTGGCGACTGGATCATCGACCGCCGAACTTTCGGGACCTGCGCTTAGGTATAGTCGGGCCAGTTTAGTCCATTTGGCATAGTGCCGACTCATTTCATCAACCGCCGTGTTGAAGTTTGAAGTTCTCTCCGGATTTGTTGATGGAAACGTCGATGGGAGGTTTATTTCCCTCGCAGTTCCGCGAACGCGGCTCCCATCTTCGATGATTGTCGCGAACAATGACATAGGTCGATCCAATTGCTGGATCACCTCAAGTCGCGTGTGCGCGAAGCAGAGCACATTTTGTCGAATAGCCTGATCCTGACAGAGCCGATCCTCAACCTCTTCCCAAAAGGCGCTCATGTCGGCGAGAGCGCGGTGACTGACAATGATAAGGAGGAGGGCGTCCGCTTTGCCTTGAGGGTTCGGTCGTGACTGGCAGGGCGGGGTGTAGTGAATGAGTTCAAGGATACGGAATCGCTTGGTGC
Organism: Hyphomonas sp. GM-8P; assembly: GCF_003263315.1. NCBI lineage: Bacteria > Pseudomonadati > Pseudomonadota > Alphaproteobacteria > Hyphomonadales > Hyphomonadaceae > Hyphomonas > Hyphomonas sp. GM-8P. Next base: position 3,275 of record NZ_AWFE01000090.1, on the reverse strand, counting down.
GTGCTTTCCGGCAGGAAGTGATCTTTGCTTGCAGCTCCTCCTGGACGATCTCGCGGATGCGCACGAGCTCGGCTTGCTTTTGTGGCGGAAGATCGTTGAGAGCGTGAGGCAAGGGCTTCAATTGTTCGGGGCAAAGTCTTCTACCTATCGGAATTTATCGGAAAGCTTGCCGGAGTAAAGCGAGTACTGGCGTATGCGCATGATGATTACGCGTCGCAGGTGGTTTTGGTAGGATTAAAAATAAACTAAAGGTAGAAATTGGCACTAGGATTGCATGAGCGCTGTCGGGTATGGAGGCGCACATGAAGGCCTATCCTTTGAAGTCCGATGGCGTGCTGAAGCGCTATGACTATCTCTGGCGTTTGTCAGCCGACCGTTGGGCCTGGGAGTATCTCCGGCGTAATCCGGTCTTCCGGTTTGATTCCGCGTGTTGCGAACCGGAAGATGTTTCAGAGCGGATGGCACCCTGCGCACCCATCCGGCTGTTGCGGCCCCGTGTGTCGCAGACATTGGCGCAGCGCTGGGGCCTTCTGGTCATGCCCAACCCCGAGCAGACCGGTCTGGAAGCGGATGTCTTCTGGAGCCGGGCCGCTCACCCGGACCAGGTCGAAGTCTACTGCGAACCGCGGGGGGAGGGGGAGAGTTGCAGCATCTGGGACAGGACGGTCCCGTATTGCGGGATCACCCATCTGACGGACCGGCATGGGCGGGAATTCCTGCTCCTGAGGGGAAATGGCTGTGTCGTTCAGGTACGCTGCACGGGCCTTTCCCTTCTCGGTATGGAACAGGTCCGGCTGAAACTCACGATCTCCGACATGGAAGCCTATGAGCGGAAGCTGAAAGCCCAGCGGGATGCGTTTGATATCTACGGGGACGATTTTGCGCAGGACACACCGCTCTGGACAAAGCGGACCCAGATCCTCCGGGACGGCCTGATCGCGCTCGATTGTCAAGAGCTCGGTATGAGCCGGCGGGAGACTGCGGTGGTGCTGTACGGCCGGGAAGTCGTCGAGGCTGATTGGGCCGATGATCGCGGCGCAATGAAGGATGGGTTGAAATACCTTGTGACGAAGGCGAAGGGGCTTCGGGATGGGGGATACATGGTGGAGCTGCTGGGCGGGCAGCATGGACCTTACCAGACAGCGGCCTAGGGTGCGCTTTTTCCCAAACTTGGTCGTTTGAGTGGTTTGAATTCACGCGCAATTGCTCACTTCAGGTAGGTGAATCGAGGTGTTTTCAAACTGAATTTCCCGAACGGGGTATTTTGCGTAATTCTGGAGAGGGTGAGCCAGAAGATTTACCGATCGGGAAAGTTTTATGTGATTTTCGGTTTGCACCTCTGAAAATTTACCGTTCGGGATATTTTTGTTGATTTTGTAAGACTGGAATGGCATATTTCCCGTTCGGGAAGGTAAGCACATGACACCAGAAGACATCGGCAAAATCATTCGGGAAACACGCAAGGCCCAGGGCTTGCGGCAACCTGAGCTTGCAGCAGCTTCAGGTGTCGGACTCAGATTCCTTGTTGAGCTTGAACGCGGAAAGGAAACCGCCCACCTCGGCAAGACGCTCGATGTTCTGGCTGCTCTTGGTTGCGCCTTGTCCATTACCACACCGGAGGATGGGCAATGACCACGCGCGCGCTTACCGTATGGTGGGATACAAAGCCGGTGGGACGGCTTACCATGGACATCCACGGAGACCTCGGTTTCACCTATGCGGCAAGCTGGCTCGCTGATGACGGCGCACGTGCCATCTCGCAATCGCTGCCTCTCCGGGAAGAAGCATTCTCTCGAAGGGAATGCCTGCCTTTCTTTGAAGGGATCCTTCCGGAAGAGAGCCAACGCGAAAATATCGCTGCAGCCCTCGGCGTCTCGAAGAACAATGAGTTCCGCCTGCTTGAACGTCTCGGCGGCGAGATTGCCGGCGCCCTGTCGCTCTGGCCCGAAGGCAAAGTCCCGCCCACGCTGAACGGGCCTTTTGAACCGAAGTTCCTCTCCGACAAAGCGCTGCGTGCGAAAATTGATGAGCTGCCGAAGCGGCCCCTGCTCGCCGGAGAGGAAGGCCTACGTCTATCGCTCGCTGGCGCCCAGGCCAAGCTTCCAGTGGTTGTCACCCCGGAAGGAATCGCCCTTCCGGCACCGGGCCAACCGACCACGCATATCCTCAAACCGCCGATCATGCGATTTGAGGGCACGACGGAAAACGAGGCATATGCCATGCGCCTGGCGCGACGTATCGGACTCGACGTCGCCGCCGTCGAAATCGGCCGGGCAGGGGGACGTATATTTCTATTGGTGACCCGTTATGACCGCACGACCATGCCGGATGGTGAAGTCAAACGTCTGCATCAGGAAGACTTCTGTCAGGCGCTTGGGATAATTTCAGCGCGCAAGTACGCCTCGGAAGGCGGACCAGTATTCCGGGATATCTTCGGGCTATTACGCCGCGCTGCGACGCGCCCGGCAATCGAAGTCCTGAAACTCTTCGATGCGGCAATCTACAATCTTATCATCGGCAACGCTGACGCTCATGGAAAGAACTACAGCCTGCTCTATGATGGCCGGACGGAGCTGGCACCGCTATATGACCTTCTCTCCACCGTGGCCTATCCGGAGCTCAGTCCAAACCTTGCCATGAAGATCGCAAGACGCGCGAAGCTCGAAGAAATCCATTCGCGTGACTGGAAAAGATTCGCCGAAGAGACGGGCCTGACAGAGCCTTTCATCAGGCGGAGGACCAAAGAACTCTGCAACCTCGTCCTGGAAGAATCCCGTGCAACAGCCGCCTCGTTTGGACTTGAGCGTCCAGAGCGTGGTTTAATGAAAAACTCCCAAACCCTGATCGAGCGCCGTGCAGAGCGTTTGCTCGGAAGCGTCTGACGATCTGCCTGGTCCGAACGTGCCACGACTTTCGGCGACAGGCCGCTAGATTCCGCAGCGACCAAGTCTCCTCGTTCTTGTGCTCTCCCAACAGTCGGGTGCGGGCGGACGGCACGTCTGGCCGGGCGCGCCGCCCGCGCAAGGCGACGGGATGGGTGTGACCAAGAGCGTGTGAAGGACTCCTACCTTCCCGCCTTGCGCGTGCCGCTTGTCCGCCCGGCCTGCCGGCCTTTACCGCCGCCCACCCCCGCCTGTCGCGGGCAGGACGCGGCAGAGAAGGAGACCCGACATGCCTTGCAACACCGCAACCCCCGCGCCCCTTGGAACAGCTACCGCACTCCCGTCTGAAGATGTCCCCCGCATCTATGTGGCCTTCTCTAATCGGACATTGTT
>NZ_AWFE01000089.1:0-13099 GCF_003263315.1 Hyphomonas sp. GM-8P | reverse complement strand
AGAGCCTCCGGCAAACCCGGGGCGGTTCAGAGCGTCTGGGGAAAGCAATCCGGTGACTGGGGCGGTGGTGGAATTCCAACATACTCCACTTCTCAAATTGACCGCAGTGTGAATAATGGTTGAAGGGATGCGCCGGAGGGTTGTGGAATGTTCAAGTGGGCTCTTGTTCTGATTAGTTTGGCCCTAATTGGGTGTGCTTCATCCGCTGGCCAGACATTCAATGTGGTGACCAATTCGCTCTCCTCTCCAGAGGTCACTGCTGGTCAAAGGTACATGGTTTGGCCGATGGATCCGGCCGTACAGATCTCTGACCTTCAATTTGATGAGTACGCTAAATATGCTGAGAGGGCCCTTGAAAGCCGCGGCTTTACAAAAGCTCAAGAGTCCGAAACCCCGGACATAATTGTTCTGCTGGGATATGGGATAGGAGCCCCGGAGACCAAGTCCGTATCTTATTCAGTTCCCGTTTTTGGACAAACTGGGGTGAAATCAGCAACGACGACAGGCACTTCTAACGCCACAGCGTTTGGAACGGGTAACTACGTAAACGCGTTTGGCAATTATAGCCAAACGACAACGTACACACCTCAATATGGAGTCACAGGGTATCAGACCGGGACTAGGAATTATACCGTCTTTACACGGTATATAAGGCTCGCGGGCTTTTTTGTTGAACCTAACGTCGACGCGTCTGAGTGGCGTCCCGCATTCCAGACTGATATAAGCAGTACAGGGTCAAGCGGGGATCTTCGCTATGTATTCCCAATAATGATGGCTGCGGCGGCGGACAAAGTTGCCACAAATACCGGACGCGGGGTCGCAGACTCTTTGAAAGAAGATGATGGGCGGATTCTGGCAATTAAATCAAACGTTATGGATATTGACTAAGCGGCCGCTAAAGTTCTCGGACTTATACGACTTCGAGGGCGGACTTCAATTTGCAGAGTGATGGTGTGGTGAGGGTGAATCCGGAATTGGTGCGTATCTTGGCAACCCGATTTTCTGTCATCCAGTAAACACATACCGAAATGACGCAATGACGAAAATCTCGGTTGGTGGACCTAGCTGCAGGACTGTCGACCTATAGGTGGGAGTGAGAAGGTCTTATGGGCTCATTCGTGCCTTACAATGGATACAGATTGGAAAAGGAAGGCCGATCCTTGCTGGTTGGGCCGTTAAGCATCACAAAGATAGGCGCTCTTCTGACGGACGAGCAACTATTTGCTTACGCAAGGCGTATCGCGAGATTTGTCGATGGAATGGGTAAGTTGGCCGACCCCCAATTTGCCATAAGAACTCCGACAGCCTTCGCCCCGCCCGCCGACCACAGCAACTTCACCGATAGGCGCTCGACCCCCTTTAGAAAACTTGTGAGTCGCGTGACCTGGGACCGGTACTTATCGAAAGGCAGATTCCAATTGGGGTCTGCGGAGTTTTACCGTTCTACAGAAGATAATTTGATAGCGGACAAGAATGAAGGGTTGCATTGTGTTTGCGTGAATTCTGCGGATAGGCAGGCAATCTTGTTTGGACGGTCCGGGGACAACTGCGCGCTATTTTGCGGGACTCAGCTTGGTGCCAGCGAGATATCCCCAGAACATCGAAAGCGTTTTGGGGACGTATTAGTTGAAATTCAAAATGTTGAGGCTTTTGCTATCGGTGTTTGCGAGGCCATTGGTACTAGAAAATTCAGAGTCCATGATGTGATATACTCGGACGCGAAGACGTTCAGAGTTGCTGCCCACGATGTTAATCTCGTTGTCCGCCTATTGCGGACGAGAGAAAAGGGCCGCCTTACCGAATCCGTGCTGGAATCCTTGGAGGAAGATTTCGAATCTTTGTACGAAGCAACTATTCTGCCGAGTCTTTTTATGAAGCCCGCAGAATATTATTCGCTCGAGATGGAACGAAGGATCGCCTTTGAGTTTGACGCTGATTTAATGCCTCCGTTTGTCAGATTCACCGCACCCGAACTATTGAATTTCTGCTCGATAACAGAATTGGATTAGGTTAGACGCCAGCCTTTATCAGAAGTCGCTTGGTAGAGAATTCTCCAAGACGCCGATTGCTAAAGGCATCTGTGGAGGGCGTCAGAGTAAGTAAGCGTTCTCAGGAAAGACTGTCCCAAACGGTCTTAAGAATAATCCCAGCAACAAAAGCTACAAACGTTGTAAATAGCTGCTTTGTCCCGGCTCCTAGAGCCCATCTTAGGGGCGAACGCTGCGACCGATATTCAGCTCTTGCCGCATATATTTTATCTTGTGCTATCTGAACTGTGCGGTTCATTGCGTCCAGGTCAAACACTGGCTTGGATCCGCCGAAGGGTGATTTTTCCGACGATTTCGCATCATATGAGGTTCTAAGATCATCGGCAAATGCAGCAATTGCTTCAATCGCTAAGTTGAAGTCTTCGATAGAATATGGACTGTGCTGTGCTTCAGCCGACTTCAGCCGCTGAAGCGCAATGTCACCAAATTTCGACAACGCTTCTTGCATATGTTGTTGCACGGGGAACCATCGGCGCGATGATCCAAGATTATCGTTCTTGGCATCTTGGGCGGTCAACTTAGCTTGCTGCTGGCCCCATTCATAATTAGCCTGCGCACGTAAGCGCTGAAGAACCAATGCAAAGTCTTTCACAACTCCCCCACGGTTTCGGCTGTCGACACAGCTACAGACGCCATAAATTGGCCGCCAGTCTGATTCAATGCAGATCCAAGTGTAAGATCAGCTTTCGGGACAACGCACCAAATACGATCACGAACCGCAGGTGGGTTGACGCGTTCGCATAATGCGTCTTCGGCAGACGCTCACGCCCGTCTGAATATTCAGCTGCAATAGACTCATCCTTGCAGGAGTTGGTAGCAGCCTTTGAGACGTCGAAAGCATCCACTGCGTCGGCAAACGAATCCACCTCCGACTTTTCAAGTGTGTAACCCAATCGATGACCGATCCGATTTCGAATTTGGTCAATTTTCTTAATTGCAGCGACCGCTTGAGGGTCTAGATTAAGCCGCTTTGCCAATTCTAACCGGGCATCAAATCCAATTTTGAGGCCGGTGATTAAGTCAGTTTGATCTAGTTGTTTTTCCGACCACGCTACTAAGAACTCTTCGATCATTAAATGAGCATGCAGGACTGTACCAATCGGATCATTAGATTCAGCCAAGCGGATGATATTATCCGGCGAAAAAACTAGAGCCATCCGATCAACAAACTGCTCGAGCTGATCCATCCTGCGCTACCACACGGTCCAAAGATTGCTGAACAGTAGGGCGATTCTTGATCCAAATCGATAAGCTAAGATTTTTTCGAAGACATCACTATACCCCCCGGAAATCATCCGGGGGCTTTCCGTTCACCGTCGCGGCCGGGGCTGATCAGCCTGCGATGCGGCGGACGTAATCGTATTCGCCCCGTTTGGAGTCCCGCTTGCGGGCGGGCTGGAAGGCGACTTTTGCGTGTTCGGCGCAGTAAGGCCCGCAGTCGGCCTTGCGGCCACAGAAAGCAAATTTCGGATCCGCCGGGTCGCCGATCGGCCATTTGCACATGGAATCCCGGAGCGTCAGGATCGTGGCCGGCTCGCCATCAGCCATGGTCAGCGGCGGCAGCGGCGCCAGCGGTTCCTGGCGTTCGATCACAGTGCGCGGTGCCTCTACGGGCCGTTCCGGCACCTGCGGTGTGGGCACCTTGACCGAACCGTCCGGCATCACGCGGGGTTTCGGACGCGCCAGGCGCGGCGGGCGCTTGACCGGGCGGGACGGTGTCGCGCGGCCGGACAGGCCAAGGCGGTGCACCTTGCCGATCACGGCATTGCGGGTCACGCCGCCAAGTTGCTTTGCGATCTGGGAGGCCGAATGGCCTTCAGCCCAGAGTTTCTTTAGCGCACTTACGCGTTCGTCAGTCCAGGACATGTATTCACCTTCCTGCTTGGTACAGACCCGACACCCAGGTCCGTCAGCCCCTATATGTTGAGATGGCAGTTACGCGCCACCCCGCTCAGCACCTATATATCGTATCCATGGCGAAACGAAACACAACATGCGGGACGGCCTTTCCACAGGCTTTCTACATATTGTGGTTAAAAACTTGCCGCCTGTGGAATTCCGCTCACCGGGAGACCCTGATGGCTGGGTTCAGAAAAACTCCGTAAATCGGGCCTCGCACAGGGGCGTGATTGCGCCTACATAGGTCGCCATGACTTCGACCGACTCCTCCGCCGCACCGGCGCCCGCACCGGCCCTATCCACATCAGCCAGCCGTAATGTCCGCCAGTATGGGGCGGTCAACGGGCTTGGCCTGTGGACGCTTTTCAAACGAGAAGTGGGCAGATTTATGAAGGTGTGGATGCAGACCATCCTGGCACCTGTCGTCACGACGCTCCTCTTCATGACCGTGTTCAAGCTGGCCTTCGGTGACAGGGGGAATTTGACCGGCGACTTTGAGGGGCTGAATTACAATGATTTCCTGGCCCCCGGCCTGATCGTCATGGCGATCCTGCAGAACGCCTTCCAGAATACGAGTTCCAGCCTGGTGCAGGCCAAGTTCAATTCCACCTATGTCGATTTCCTGATGCCGCCGCTGTCTCCGCTGGAGCTGACGGCCGGATTTCTTGGCGGGGCCATCGTCCGCGGACTGCTTGTGGCGCTCATTTCCGGTATCGGAATCCAGTTGAGTGGCCTCGCCAACCTGTCGGTGGCGCATGTCTGGCCGATCCTCTGGTTCAGCATGACATCTGCCATTGTTCTGGGCGGCCTTGGCGCCATTGGAGGCATCTGGGCCGACAAGTTTGACCATCTTTCTGCTGTCACGAACTTCGTGATCGTGCCGCTGACCTTCCTGTCCGGCACCTTCTACGACATCAAGGTGATGACGCCGCCATTCCAGCTGATGGCCCACCTCGATCCCTTCTTCTATATGATTGACGGGTTCCGTTATGGTTTCCTGGGGGTTTCCAACTCCTCGATCTGGACGGGCGTGACCTATACCGGGATCCTGTCTGCGATCTCCGTTCTGGCGGTCTGGTGGCTGTTCCGGTCGGGTTACAAGCTCAAAGCCTGAGACTCGCCTTATCCGCGAGTGAGGTTGACCCCACAGCTTTCGAAAGCCCAAAGTCCGCCCGAGCCGGACAGAACGGAGGCCTCGAATGGCTAGAACAGGACTTTTCGCCGCCGTGGCGCTCGCAGCTGGTGTGGCTGCCTGCCAGGGTATTCCGAAGGAACAGACGGTCGCGCAATACTGCGCCGTGCCGGACCATCAGGACGAAGGTGTCTGCAAGCTGAAGGTCGAAATCGACGGGCAATCCGTGGCCCTCGCTGACACTGACATGCGCCTTTCCGAGGCGCGCAATGTCGCCGATGGCGCGGCCTCCGCTGCCGCTGAAGCGAAAGAGCTTGCTGCTGCCGCCATGGCGCGCGCGGAAGAGGCGGCCAACAAGACGGACGAAGTCGTCTGCGAAACCCGCACCATCCAGAATTCCGCCATCGGCACCTGCCGTCCGGGCTTCACGCTGACCAGCTGTACCCAGACGCGCTACACCTATCGTGCCGGCGGCATGTCAATCATGCGCGAAATCAACGACCAGCAGTGCCGCTTCAACAGCAAGGTGCTGGAGATGCAGGTGCGTTGCTGTGCGGCGGCCAGCTCCGGCGTGACACCGGAAGATACGCTGATCAAGGGCACGCCCGATCCGATCCCGGCACCGGAAGAGCCGGCGAAGGAAGAGTCGCCGCTGCGTTACTGATCGCTGCGCCCAGGGGGCTGGGACTGACAGCGGAAACCGCCTGCGCCTTAGGGGGGGGCAGGCGGTTTCTTTATTTCGGAGCCTCATTCTGCTGGTTGGAAGTAGAAGTCGCCGCCCGTCGTCAGGTCGATATAGTTCGGATGCTGCTGTTCATTGGTCCGCCGCGCGACCGCATCCTGCACACGCTTGAACAGGACATTTGCCGGCACGCCGGCCGCGGGCAGGCGCTGGGCCAGTTCTTCTGAATAGGCGCCATCGTCGGCAGCGGTCTTTCCGGGCTCGGTCGCATAAGCCTGGAACACGCCGGTCGACCAGGTGACAGGCCGGTAGCTGCGCAGCATGCCGCGGCTTTCGTCATCCATCACCGTCCGGCAGGCATCGAACACGATGAAGCTGGTCGAGGCGACGGTGGTCGAAACGATGTTGAAGATCTGTTCGAAGCTCACTGCGCCATCCTGGATCTCCGCCGTGCTCGCGCCCGGCAGATCGACAGGCAGGACATAGTTTGTCCCGTCAACATTCACGCCGTGTCCGGAATAATAGAAGAAAGTTGCCGGATGGGCGCCGGCCTGTTTGCGGGCGAGGGACTTGCGGCCCAGTTCACGCATCGCGCTGAGGGTCTGGCTTCGGCTGGCGTCGCGGCAGCGCTGAACGCTGAAACCCGTTTCGGCGAGTGCTTCGGCAATCCGGTCACCATCTGCATGGGTCACCGCGAGGCGGCTGATCGGCGGATTGTAGGCAAGGTTGGACAGGACCATGGCGAACCGGTCCGGATTGCTGCCTTCGGTAAAGGTGCATCCGGCCTCGGCCGATACAGACATTGCCTCCGGTGTGCCATTATTCGTCGGGGCGACCAGCGTGCTCGCCATGATGGACGTGTCACGCGTCGCGGGCGGCGGATCGTCTTCCAGCAGGTCGTCGATCGTGGAGATATCGACATCCAGCCAGATCGTTTTCACGGACCGGTCGAACCGTTCGCCATCGATCTCCAGGCTCTGGGACAGGTTGTATTGAAGGTAGCCGGAACCATCCTCCTTCGGAACAACCCGCCATCTCCAGACGGTCGGTGCATCCGGCAGGACAGCCTGTTCTTTCGGGGTCATCGGACGGATATCGAACTCGTCGTCGCCCTCCAGCGTCGCGGACATGATCTTCGATGCCTTCACCGTATCGAACTCGATGGCGAAGGGGGTTTCCGTGCTGCCCGGGGCAAGGCCTGTGCCCAGCGTGCTGGTCAGCATCGTATCAGCGGCTTCCACGGAAATGTTCTGCGTCAGCGGCTGGATGGCGATTTCGAGGAAGTAAGCCTGGTCGACGACCATTTCGTTCGGGGCCTGATGCGCGACGCGGCCGGAATTGAAATTCCCTGCACCCGCCTCGACCAGCTTGCTGAGCGGCTCCGTCCAGAGGCCGCAGTCGCCGAAGTACATATAATTTTCTTCGGTGACCACGCTATCCATGTTCCAGACGCACAGCCGCGCATCCGGCATGCCCAGCTCCAGACGTTCCATACCGCCGCTCACCTGAACGGCGATCCGTCTCAACGTGGCGGTCAGGTCGCCCCCGACCGGAATGCTGGCGGTCTTCAGTTCGCTGTTCATGCCGATATTGTCATAGAGCTCACAGATCAGGCTGATCGTGTCCGGATCTTCCAGCTCGGCCTGGCATTGTGAATAAGCATCGGGCCCGGCAGCCGCAGCCGGCATATCATTCATCGCTTCGTAGAAGAGCGCTTCCAGCTGTTCCGATGTGGCATTGGGCGGCACGTCATAACCGTAGGCGCGTAGCATGTCTGCGAAGGCGTTGTACTCGATGGCTTTTTCTGCCTCCAGTGGCGGATATGCGGGATCGCCTGGCGCGCCATATTCCTCGTAATAGGGAGCATAGTCCCGGTCGCCGGGATATCCGTATCCATCGCCGCTGTTGGCATTGTTCCGGCTGCCGCCTTGTGAGCTGCTGTTGCCTCCTGAAGATGAGGCGACAGGGCTGGACGGTTCACCAGGGTCGATCCCGAAATAGCGGAACACATTATCCGTTTTCTCGTACGCAACGCCGTGCGCCATCAGATAGGCGCGGACCACTTCACGATTGGCCGGATTGAACGGGTCGACACCACTCGACTGCATCACCGCATACAGCTCTTCAGGCGGGTACCCGGCGACCGTCTCCGTCACAATCGGCGGCGGAGGAGGCGGAGGAGGAGGCGGAGGAGGCGGAGGAGGAGGAGGAGGAGGCGGAGGAGGAGGAGGAGGCGGAGGAGGTGGTGGAGGGGGCGGAGGCGCTTCCGGCGGGAACATCCAGTGCCAGGCCGCCACCAGCCAGTTTTCGCTCGCGCCGTCATCGGTGCCGGTCTGGGAATTGGGCGAGCTGGCGCAGGCTGCTGCGAGAACCAGCGCGCTCGCGGCCAGCAATGCCCTGAAACGGCGTGTCATCCCGTTCTCCTCCCTCCAGGAAACTGGAGAAAGTTAAGCATAAGCGCGCCCGCGCCGCCAGCAGAACCGGGCCAGCCGCCAATGCCCGTTAAACATGCGAACGGGTTGTGCAGCCCTTTCAGCAGGCCGGGGCTATTGCCAGCGGTTGCAGGTCTGGGCGAGGGTGCGGTGTGGAAGGCTGAATCGGAAAGGGGCGCGCCCTGGAAATCCTGACCCTGTTGCCGCCGGTGCTGGCAATTCTCGTCGCCGCCGTGTCGCGGAATGTCTATGTCGCGCTCGGGCTTGGCCTGGTCGCGTCAGAAACCCTGATCGCGGGCGGCAATCCGGTGCTCGGCTCGCTGATGTCCGCCGAGCGCTCCGTGCAGGTTCTGACCGATGCGGGCAATGCGCGGGTGCTGGTTTTTTGTTTGCTGATCGGCGCGTTGATTGTGTTCATGCGGGAATCCGGCGGCGTCGATGCCACGGTCGGCCTGCTGGACCGCAAGGGCCTGACCTCCACGCCGCGACGCGCAGGGCTCGCTCCGGCCATCGCCGGCACGCTGGTCTTCGTGGAGACGAATGTCAGCCTGCTCAGCTCCGGCGTTCTGGGGCGGCGCCTGTTCGACACCCATGGCCTGTCCCGTGAGCGCCTCGCCTATGTCATCGACTCCACGTCCGCGCCCGTGTCGGCCCTGATCCTGCTGAACGGCTGGGGTGCTTACGTGCTGACGCTGGTGCAGCCCTACTATGGCGAGCAGAGCCTCGGCGTCGTCGCGGGCACGGTGATGTGGAACGCCTATGCGCTGCTGACGCTGGCGGGCGTGTTCCTGACCGTCACGCTGAACCGCACTTTCGGCCCCATGCGCATTGCAGATCTTGAGGCGCGGCCGGGCGCGGCGGAGCTGGAAACGGTGGACCATACGCCGGCCAATCGGGCGGTTCACATGTGGCTGCCTTTGCTGGTGATGGTTGCAGGGTCCATCGGGTTCATGGCGTGGACGGGGAAGGGCAACATGCTGGCCGGGAGCGGCAGCCTGTCGATCCTGTGGGGCGTGTGCGTGGCGATCGCGCTGGCCGCTATGATGTTGTGGGCCGGTAAGGTTTTCACCGGCGCGGAGATCCAGGAACGCTTCTTCCGCGGCATCGGCGAGATGGTGCCGCCGGTGACCGTTTTGCTGCTGGCCATTGCCTTCGGGGCGAGTCTGAAAGCGCTGGGCACGGGCACCTACATGGCTGGAATCGTTTCGGATTACCTGCCGGTGGCGATGGTGCCGATGGCGGTGTTCATTGTTGCAGGCGTGACCGCGTTCATGACCGGGACGAGCTGGGGGACGTTCGGGATCATGGTGCCGATCGCGATGCCGGTGGCGCAGGCGGTGGGATTTCCGCCGGAGCTGATGCTGGCGGCGGTGATCGGGGGCGGCGTCTTCGGCGACCATTGCTCACCCATCTCCGACACGACCGTCATTGCAAGTCTTGCTGCAGGATGCGACCATGTCCGCCATGTCGCGACGCAGCTGCCCTATGCCGTGGCGGCGGGCGCGATCACCTCGGTGATCTACCTTTTCGCGGGCCTCGCGCTCAGCTGATCCGTACACACAGCAAGGCCAGAACAGAAACCGGAACAGAAAAAGGCGCCCTCCCGGAGGAGGACGCCTTTCCTGGTGTTTCGAATCGGACTACCGAGACACTGTGCTAGCACTCGTTGTCGGTCTTCTTCCACACCGAGGCAGAGTCTGGTCCGCTTGCACGGGCCTTCATCTTACCCCTGTCGGACCCGGCCGGTCGCCTGCTCGTCTTGGGAACGGGCTGGCGCCCATGGCCGTCGTCCGCGGCTCCGCAGCATCCCGGGCGATGCCTCACGTCACCTGTACGCCGCTGATATCCTTCAGGTTTTCCTTGCGGATTTCCATCCGTGCTTCAGCTTTGCCACCATGCTTCGGATCGCGCTCCGGTCATGGCCTACAGCCTTTCCTTGCGGGGTCTAGCTCCCCTCCGGAATACGCCGCCTGCTTTGTCCCTTCATCCCGCCGGGCCCTTTGCGCCGCTGCTCTCACAGCCTTGCTCCTGACCCGGATTGATCCGGGGGCGACGTGCTCTGCCTCCGTCCGTTGGCGGGTCTGCTCCCGCCGGGTTTCGTTGGCTTAACGAAACGATCTCACCAAAATTCGCCTGAGTCGAGTCCTTGTCAAAAATTTTTCATGCTTGACGGGAAGAATTCCACAGGTTCCGGACCGCCTGTGAAATTGTTGCGCTGCACACGGATCATGCCTCGGGAAAAGGGTGGTGGATAGCGTGCGCCCAAACACCATGAAGAACGCCATGAATACACCGTGTATGGCGCCCGCCCGGAGTCTGAATTCGTCTGATTGGCCCTCGTGACAGTCTCTACGCCATGAAAGAGCACAGAGACACCAGACTGAAGATGCCCCGCTTCCGCCGCCCGAAGGCAGAGCTTGAGGCCCTGCGCCTTCTCGCGCGGCAGGCGGCCCTGCGCGGCGAGAGCCTCGCCAGTATCCGCGCGCGCCTCCAGATACCGGAGCCGACCCTCACCGTCTGGGCCCGGCAGGACGGCTACCGGCAGACAGACCTGAAGGCCCGCGCCGAGGCAGAGGCGGACGCCCAGAGACAGGCAGACGCCGCGCGCGGGGAAGGGGCGGACGGGATCGAGGCCATCCGCTAGCAGGCAGACGAGCTCTGGGAACTCTGCGAGGGGATGCAGGACCGGCCCTCCACAGGCGCCCGGCGGCAGGTGGACCTTGCCCGCGCCCGCACGCTCGCCTTGGCCGAGGCGGGCTTCCTCGACGCGGCGGAGGAAGAGATGGCCGCCATCCGCCGCCTCGCCCGCCTGCTTTCGTTTGGCCGCGCCGGCACGGGCGAGATGCAGCGGTTCCAGAACCAGGCCGCCGTGACCGTACGCCAGAAAGGACTCGAGCGGGTGATGGAAACGGCCCGGCGCATCAATGAGGCGGCCGAAGCCGACCGCGCCACCCGCGAAGCGGCCGTGGTCTGCCACATGAAAACTGGTCCGGTAATTGAGTGAGAGTCGGCTTCGAATATGGAGTTGAGAATGGGCAAGAGAGCGAAGCCTGAAGAGATCATCGCGAAGCTGCGGGAGGTGGAAGTCCGACTGAGCCAGGGTGAGACGACCGGACAGGCCGTGCGTGCGATCGGGGTAACCGAGCAGACGTATTACAGGTGGCGAAAGGAGTATGGCGGCCTTCAGGTCGGCCAGGCCAAGCGGATGAAGGACATGGAGATGGAGAACCGGCGCCTGCGCAAGGCAATCTCCGATCTCACCCTGGACAATCAGATCCTGAAAGAGGTTCTTTCGGGAAAGTACTGAGCCCTTCACGCAAACGCAGTGCGGTCGATCATGTGGTAGAAGAGCTTGGCGTTTCGGAACGCCGGGCCTGCCGCGTGGTCGGCCAGCATCGCGCCACCCAACGTCGCTCACCGACTCGCCGCGCCGATGAGGCGGCCCTAACGGCAGCCATCATCCATCTTGCAGAACGGTTTGGCCGGTATGGTTACCGGCGGGTGACGGCACTCTTGAACGCGAGTGGATGGCAGGTGAGTGCGGGCCGGGTGTATCGCATCTGGCGGTGTGAAGGGCTGAAAGTCCCGATGAAACAACCAAAACGCGGCCGTCTCTGGCTGAATGACGGTTCCTGTATCCGGCTAAGGCCGATGCACAAGGGCCATGTCTGGTCGTATGACTTCGTCCAGGACCGTACGCATGATGGCAAGGTGTTCCGTATGCTGTGCGTGATCGATGAGTATACAAGA
Source organism: Hyphomonas sp. GM-8P (assembly GCF_003263315.1). Taxonomy (NCBI): domain Bacteria; kingdom Pseudomonadati; phylum Pseudomonadota; class Alphaproteobacteria; order Hyphomonadales; family Hyphomonadaceae; genus Hyphomonas; species Hyphomonas sp. GM-8P. Next base: position 1,156 of record NZ_AWFE01000089.1, on the reverse strand, counting down.
GAATGCCTCGCCATTCGTGTCGAACGCAGGCTCAACTCCCGGGACGTTCTGGATGTGCTGGGCGAACTGTTCGTCGCACATGGACCGCCTGAGCACATACGTTCAGATAACGGCCCCGAGTTCGTCGCCACCGCTCTGCGTGACTGGCTGGAGCGGATCGGGGTGAAGACGCTCTACATCGAACCGGGCAGCCCATGGGAAAATGGCTACTGCGAAAGCTTCAACTCCAAGCTCAGAGACGAGTTGCTGGCCAGGGAAATCTTCTACGATCTCCGCGAAGCCAAGGTGCTGATCGAGGGATGGAGATGCCATTACAACACGCAGAGACCGCACTCTTCGCTGAACTATCGTCCACCCGCCCCAGCAGCCATCTTGCCCGCGGCGCTCATGCCGCCTTATAGGTTGGAGGCGGCATGAGCGCCGCTACGGACCAACCGCCGACTCTAACTCTACGGTTGGACTAGTCCGATTGGGCAAGCCAGCCGGCCTGCCACCGCTGCCCCCGCCAAAGCCCAAGCTCTGCTCAAAGGAAGAGGCCGACGCCTTCTACGCAGACCTCCACGAAAAGGGCCGCAACCGCGACTATTGGAGCGAGTTGGCGGAGCTGCGGCGGGAGCGGGAAGAGGCGGAGGGCAAACACGAGTAGGGTGGATTGTGCAAAGCGATACCCACCGACACACCCCGCCGCGCGCCCGACCGATGGGTGCCGACTCTGCATCAACCTGCCCAAAGATAGCTAGGTACAACAGCCAGTTAGGATGCTCTTCGCTCCTTCGTGTTGGTAAACCTTACAGCGAGGATTGCTGATGATTTCTGGATTGGTCAAATCGTCGGTCAATAATTTGTCTTTGGTGCACACCACTGTCGTTCGTGACTGCATTACCAAATCAATGATGTGAGGGTCATCACAGGTGAGCTTGTTGCTTACCTCTGCAGGAACATCTCCGTCTTCAAAGCGACGAAGTTTGTTATTTCGTCCCAACTCGGCGAGCGTACTTAGTATGGCTTTTGGGTACTCCCGTATCAGAGCGGGATTGACTGTGACTAGTCCGCCCTGTTTCAAATATTTTGCGACAGGAGCTAGGTATGCTTCGCCTTGAGCGAAGTCACTTGCCATGTTTGTATTGAACCGCCCCGGGTTTGCCGGAGGCTCTGT
>NZ_AWFE01000088.1:0-14775 GCF_003263315.1 Hyphomonas sp. GM-8P | reverse complement strand
AATGAATGAGGGACGCGAGGGTCTCAGGTCAGTCTCTGTAAACTTAGTTAGCGTTTTGTGCAGGTGGTGTTTGGCATGGATATCAACTGATAAGCTGACTCATAATTTACAAACGGCGAAAATCGCCGAGAACAGCGGAGGAAACTAATCATGGCCAATCTTCTTTGGTTGCAAGGGGGGGCTTGTTCAGGGAACACGATGTCGTTTCTAAACGCTGAAGAGCCCAGCGCATGCGATCTCGTAACTGACTTTGGAATTAATGTGCTGTGGCAGCCATCTCTCGGCCTTGAGTTAGGCGACAACGTTAAAACTATTCTGGAGAAGTGTATTTCTGGCGAAATTCAGCTTGATATTTTTGTATTCGAAGGAACTGTGATCAATGCGCCAGATGGAACCGGTGAGTGGAACCGGTTCTGCGGCGAGCCCATGAAGAACTGGGTCAAAAAGCTATGCGATGCGGCTCAATACGTGGTTGCAATCGGTGATTGCGCTACATGGGGCGGCATTCCAGCGACCGCTCCAAACCCTTCCGATAGTGAAGGTCTTCAATTCCTCAAACGCGCAAAAGGTGGTGCATTGGGGGAGAACTTTGTTTCCAAAGCTGGGCTTCCAGTCATTAACATCCCTGGATGTCCAGCTCACCCCGACTGGGTAACTCAAATTTTGGTTGCAGTAGCTTCGGGGCGAGGCGGAGATCTTACTTTGGACGAATTCCAGAGGCCAAAAACATTCTTTGCGAGCTTTACCCAAACAGGCTGTACGCGAAATATGCATTTTGCGTACAAAGTGTCGACCACCGCGTTTGGGCAGCGTAAGGGCTGTCTATTCTACGATCTAGGATGCCGCGGTCCAATGACCCACAGTCCATGCAATCGCATCTTGTGGAACCGGCAATCTTCAAAAACACGGGCGGGTATGCCTTGCCTGGGCTGTACTGAACCAGAATTCCCATTCTTTGATCTTGCGCCGGGCACAGTTTTCAAAACGCAAACAGTTATGGGGGTTCCAAAGGACTTGCCAACTGGGGTCGATAAAAAAGGATATATGAAACTGACCGCTGCCGCCAAAAACGCTTCTCCGGCTTGGGCCGAAGAAGATATTTTCGTGGTTTAGGCGAGCGCAGAGGGAAATAAGACAATGTCAGCTATTCAAACACTTGATATATCGCCAGTCGGGCGAGTCGAAGGCGATCTAGATGTTCGCGTGGATATCCAGGACGGTGTGGTCACAAACGCTTGGACAAATGCAGAGATGTTCAGGGGCTTTGAGGTTATCCTTAAAGACAAAGACCCGCAGGCCGGGTTGGTCGTGACGCCGCGGGCTTGCGGGATATGCGGCGCGTCTCACCTGACCTGTGCAGCGTGGGCGCTCGATACCGCTTGGGGTACAACGGTACCGCGCAATGCGATTTTGGCGCGCAATCTGGGGCAGATTGTTGAGTCGCTTCAGTCGCTACCTCGCCATCACTATGGCCTGTTCATGATTGACTTTACGAACCAAAACTACGCCAAAAGTCAGTATTTCGAGGAAGCCGTTAAACGCTATTCACCATTCACTGGAACTTCATATGAAGCCGGAGTGACAATATCTGGAAGGCCCGTAGAAATTTACGCTCTACTTGGCGGGCAATGGCCGCATTCCTCATACATGGTGCCAGGTGGTGTAATGTGTTCACCAACACTTACAGACGTAACGCGCTCTGTCGCGATCCTTGAGCATTTCCGTAGAAATTGGATCGAGCCACTTTGGTTCGGCTGTTCAATGGAGCGTTACGAGGAAATCCAGTCATATGATGACTTCATGGCTTGGTTGAATGAGAAACCTGAGCACGCGAATTCAGATCTCGGCATGTATTGGCGCATGGCGATGGATATAGGCCTTGATAAATACGGCCGAGGCCACGCGAAATTCATTACTTGGGGATACCTGCCGCATGAGGACAAGTATCAAAACCCGACAATCGAAGGGCGCAATTCTGCCGTTATCATGAAATCAGGTGTTTATGACGGTGCAACCGATACGCATAAGCTCATGGATCAGGCAATGACACGAGAAGACGTGACGCACGCTTGGTATGATGAGGTTGGTGGAACTCACCCATTTGATCGCGTGACCAATCCAGTAGGTAAGAACCCCATCGATCATGAGGGTAAATATTCTTGGTCGACTGCGGTGCGCCATTCCGAAAACGGACGACTTGAAGCTGGGCCACTGGCTCGTCAATTGGTTGCGGGCGGCAGCCATGGAGAGGCTTGGCAGCATTCAGATCCATTGATCTTGGACATGTACCGAAAGATGGGGGGGCCTTCTATCGCACTTCGCCATTTCGCGCGTATGCATGAGCTTTGCAAACTCTATCGTGAGGCTGAGCGAATTCTACGTGAGTTCAAGCTGAACGACGATTGGTATATTAAGCCCACAGAAAAAGATGGCCAAGGCTGGGGTGCAACTGAAGCTATCCGCGGAGCGCTGTGTCACTGGATCGATGTAAAAGATGGTAAGATAAGCAATTACCAAATCATTGCTCCGACAACGTGGAATGTGGGGCCGCGAGCAACGGACGGCGAAAGAGGCCCAATCGAGGAAGCCTTAATTGGAACTCCAATTCAGAATCCATCAGATCCCGTCGAGGTTGGGCACGTTTGCCGTTCGTATGATAGCTGCCTTGTTTGCACAGTTCATGCGCACGATGCCAAAACAGGTGAAGAGCTGGCCAGGTTCCGTACAGCGTAAAACTTGTTTTAAACGAGAGATGTGCGTCATGAAAGGGAACTCATCGTTCCTTCCATGACGCGCATCCTGAAAGAGCAGTGATGACAGAAAAACCGGGAATGTCCGAACAGGGAGACGTTGGCAAAACACTCGAACGATATGGTGTGACACCAACGGATGCCAACCATGCAACTTTGATCAAAATGATAGAGGATATGTTTGAAGAGGGACTTGCTACTCAACTCGAGCCGTTTCCAGAAAATGATAGAGAGTTCTCAAAGTTACTGGATCAATTGCGTGAACTGAGCCCTGATGACCTTCGGCGAAAACTGATCATCAGTGGTTGGAAGCTGTCGCCCCATGGTGAGGACGACATGCGGTGCCAAGAGTGCATGTACTATCTTGTTCACAAACGTTGGTGTGACTTGCCTGAACTTGATTTGCCCGCCGAACCAGAATGGTGGTGCCGTTTGTGGCGGATTTAGGAGGGGGATATGTCCGATATTGGGGCCACTCGCGACGAAGATAATCTACGTGAAGAGATCGCTCAAAAATTAAAGGCGGGATTAAAGACTGAAGTATTCCCACGCGCTGAAACCTCTGCCGCTGTGAACGCGATCATTATGCGGTTGCGTGAAGAGGCTGGCGCGAATGTCGAAAAGAAGCTCGTTATCGGCGGCTTCACCGACCACACGATCGAAGTCGAAGACATCGAGCAGCCCTGCGAAACGTGCATGTATTATCTGGTACACAGGAAGTTTTGTGAATTGCCAGAATTGATGCTGCCTGTTGAGCCAGAATGGTCTTGTCGGCTGTGGCGGATATAAAGCTGGCAATCATCGGATGCGGAAACACAAACCGCAGTGACGATGGCGTTGGCCCGCACGTTATCGCTGAACTACGAACTCGTGATCTGCCAGGTGGCGCTAAATTGTTCGATGGTGGCACTGACGGAATGGGGGTCATGTACCAAGCCAAGGGCGCAACTCACCTGATCATCATCGATGCCCGTGCACCAGAAGACCAGCCCGGCGCGATATATGAGGTGCCAGGAGAGATCCTTGCCGCTCCACCTCCGCAAAGTCTGAATTTGCATGATTTTCGGTGGGATCACGCATTGTATGCGGGAAAAAAAATTTACGGAGATTCCTTTCCCAAGCACGTGAAAGTATTTCTGATTGAGGCGGAAAATTTGGAACTGGGCCTGGAGCTTTCCAGCGCCGTACAAAGCTCGGTAGCGCGAATTGCGAGTCGAATTGAAGCGTTAGCCGCGGCGGGAACAGCGGGTGCTTGGTCGTGAGTGCATGTCTGTCTGTCCGCAAAGGGTCGATCTATATTCCCTCGTCAGACTGCGAGACCTATTTTCGTGGTCTCGACGCCGTAATCGTAGTTGTGAGAGAAAACGAGCTCAATGTTATGCCAGTTCAGCAAATGAGTGCTGGCGGTTACATTCTCAAAATTCGGAACGCGAACGGCGATCGGGTTGTGACCGCGCCTGACGTGTTTGCCGAGCATCAACTCATGGATTGGAATGATGATGCTGTAGAGGCTGTTTGGTGCTCTGAGCGAGGCGCTCTGATATGCGCTTTGCCTAAGGTGTAAACTAACTTTACGCTATGAAAATTTTGTAGACAGTTAATTTTTCCTCCGCTACGGCTTGTCATCTAAATAATAATTGCGGTGGCAAGCCGCTTTTTTTTGCGTGGAGGAGCCCGGATGGCGCGGGAGAGTAGAGCTGCGGTTGAGGCCGATGCAGCCCGACAAGCAGTTATCGATGCCGATGCCGGGGTTGCAGAGAAAGCTGAGATGCTCATGGAAATTGCTATGGGGATGCAGCAGAAGCCGAAATCTCGAGAAGATTTGATCGAAGCCGTTTCACTCTATCAAGAGGCCATAGAGATGTGTCCGCCTGAAGAGGCTCTATTGGAGGCTAGGATATTCTCCCGAATGGCGACCGCGCAAATGATGATCCCCGCTGACGATGTTACGTTTTTGGACGCGGCCCGCTCATCAATGGAATCCGCGCTCGCAACACTGAGTACGCAAGGCAAGCCAGCGGAAGTTGCGGAGGCGGAAATGAATTACGGCCTAATACTGCAAAATTTGGCGGGCGCGAACCGCGCTCGGATCCAGGATTGTATTGGTGCGTATCAAAGAGCGCTTCGCACATTCGAAGCGAAACAATACCCAGCGGAGTTCGCTATTCTGCAAAACAATCTAGCGACCGCGTTTCTTTCTATTCCGTTCACCGACGAACGATCAAAAATGCGAGAGGCATTGGCTGTGCAGGCATTTGAGGAGGGCTTGAAAGTGGTCACTTTGGTCGATCACCCCAGCGAATACGCAATGCTGCAAAACAATCTGGGTAATGCTCTTCAATATGCTTCCTCTAGTCATCGAGTAGAGAATGGTTTCCGCGCATTGGAGGCTTATGATGAAGCGCTGCGTGTTCGAAACATCTCAGATACCCCTTTAGAGTATGCAAACACGATATCGAACAAAGCAAATTGTCTCGCTAACCTGCCGGATGCGCTTGACGCTCCAGAAAAGGGAAATCCCGAGAACTTGGCCGATGCCATAGCTTTGTACAAAGAAGCGCTCGGCCTTTTTCAGCAGTTTGGCGAACTGCAAAAGGCGGACGCAGTGTCAGCAGCAATACTCGAGCTCGAAGTAGACATCGAGAAAGCACAAAACTTACTGAATTAAACGGACTGGGAAGGAAATTTTATGATTGCGATGCTGATTGCTTTAGGGCTGGGAGCCTTGGCCGCTCTAGTGGGAGGCATTAGTTCAGGGATTGTTATTGGTGGCGAAGCCCTCGGCAAAGAAATGGCCGGCGCGATGGGGGGATTGTACGGGCTGTTGTCAGGTGGAGCCGCCGTCATTCTCGGTTTGCTCATTCTAACTTTTATTGTTGGAGCTGCCTAATGTTTGAGATGATTTTTGACTCAGTGAAACTGTTTTTTACGGGCCGTCTTTTCCAAAATTACTCGAAAGTCATTCAGCTGTTTTTGGTCGGAGTGCTTTGCGGGACTGCAATCCTCGTTGCGCTTGGATACTTTGTGTCTCCGATCGTGGGAGCGATTGGCGGCGGCCTCGTGGCGGGTATCATGCAACCCGTTCTCTTCAAAAACTTGAAATATAAATAAAGTAATGGGTGATCCGAACCTCTCACAAACCGCCGAAGAACGGGATCTTAGTAGCCTGCTTTCAGATCTGGCCGCGCTTGAAGCGCTGGCAGAGAATTGGCCGGAACAGCAAAAAAATGCTGCTTCGGCTCGAGGGGAAGCCATTGACGCTCTAAATGCTGCAGCATTTCGGCGCCTAATACGGATATTACAGTCGGTGCCAGGAATATCGAGCGCTCTGCGCGAAGCGGCAGGTGACGAAGTCGTTTACACAGTTCTTCGCCGTCACGGTATCTTGAAACCAAGCCTGCATGAGCAGGTGGACGAGGCGCTGAATTCTATCCGTCCTGCGCTAGCTTCACACGGCGGAGACGTTGAACTTGTATCCGTCGAAGAAACGTCAGTTACGGTTAGGTTTTTGGGTGCTTGCGATGGTTGCCCAGCATCTGCTTTGACCTTTTATGGCGGCGTCAAAAAAGCCATACAAGACAAGTTTCCAAACATTGTAGAGGTCAAACAAGCAAAAGGGCTAGGCGGAGGCGAAGGTGTCGAATACGCCTCTCCGTTCGCAAACTTCCAGAGAGAAGGTTGGACCAAAGCCATCGCGCTAGATGAAGTTTTGGACGGTACGACAAAGGTTCTAGAAGTAGATGGTGAATCCGTCATTCTCACTCGCTTAGGCGACAAGGTGACCTGTTTCAAAAACGCCTGCGCTCATATGGGCATGGCTATGGATGGCGGTGACATCGATGATGCGATCATCACCTGTCCTTATCACGGCTTTCAATACTCGTTGGAAAGCGGTGAGTGCTTGACCGCACCAGAGGTGCAGCTTCAGCCGCACGGGGTGCGGGTGAAAGATGGTCAGATAGAAGTTCGTTTAACAAGGTAGTGACATGAAAGTCTCAATGGCGTCTTCATTTGGTCCAATCAAAGCAGAGGGAACTGCTTTAAAGGGCGCGCCGCTTTTGTCGGAAGACGGCCCCTATGTTGTGCTGGGCTGGCAAGAACAAGAACTCGTCATGCCGAACACACCATCAGCATCTGTGCTATTTGGGCCGCGCGGAGCGGCACGGGCAAAAGACGGATCACTGTGGGTCGCTGATACCGGCCACCATCGTTTATTGGGGTGGTTAACTGGGCCGACTGTGGACAACCAAGATGCGGATATACTGATAGGTCAACCTTCTTATTCGCGCGAAGGGCGGAACGCCAAAGGCGAACCCAGTAAGTCAACTTTAAATGTTCCGACGGGTGTTTCGCGATGGCGCGACGGGATTGCTGTAGCAGATGCATGGAACCATCGCGTTTTGCTTTGGCACGAAGTGCCAAAAATTCAGAATCAACCTGCAGATATTGTCCTTGGTCAAAAGGATGGGTGTTCCATCGAAGCGAACCATGGCCGAGACGCTCCGCGCGCGACGAGTCTGCATTGGCCATATGGAGTTGTCGAGGTTGATGGGAAGCTCGCCGTTTGCGATGCGGGCAATCGGCGAGTTTTGATATGGAATTCTCCTGAGGAAACAGGACAACCCGCAGACCTTGTTCTTGGCCAAAACAACATGGAGACGAGAGATGAAAACTGTGGTCAAGAAATTGGCCGCATGGGGATGCGCTGGCCACACGCAGCAGTGAACTGGCAGGGTGGATTTGCAGTCGCTGACGCTGGGAATAACCGAGTCATGCTTTGGGATGAGTGGCCAACACAAAATGGCCAGCCTTGCAGCCATGTTCTGGGGCAGAAGAATTTCACGGACTGCGATCACAATCTTGCATCTTACTATCCAACGTCCGCCGCCCTTAATATGCCTTACGCGGTAGCCGTTAGCGAAAACAAGTTGCTCGTTGCGGATACCGCAAACTCCAGACTCGTAGGCTGGCGGGAAACGACTACCGGCGCCGATGCGGATTGGCTAACAGGGCAACCGGATTTTGCTTCGAAAGGTGATAATCGATGGGGAATTATTGAGCGAGATTCCCTCTGTTGGCCGTATGGCATCACGAGTTCAGATGACGAGTTGATTATCGCGGATAGCGGAAACAACCGTGTCCTTCTGTGGAGGATGGCGAAATGAGCTCCCGCCTCGCTGGCGAATTGATTGTGGTGCGCGGTCAAGTCCAAGGAGTTGGTTTTCGACCAACCGTCTGGCGGCTTGCGCATGAATTAGAATTGGTTGGCGATGTTTGCAACACTCCTGAGGGCGTCAATATTCGACTATGGGGTGATCGGATCTCGGCTTTTGTTGAACGCTTGCAGAGTGAAGCGCCGCCGCTAGCGCGTATTCAAGAGATGGAACGTCGATCAGTGAGCGGTGAAATCCCCAGTGCATTTGAGATCGCCCAGACATCCGAAGGCGTGATGCGCGTTGCAATCACGCCGGACGCTGCCACTTGTCAGGATTGTCTAGACGAGATCAACGACCCTTTTGATCGGCGCTTTCGGTACCCATTTGCAAATTGCACAAATTGTGGCCCTCGCTTTTCAATCATTCACGGCGCACCTTATGATCGTGCAAAGACCAGTATGCGAGCCTTTGATCTTTGCGGTGATTGTCAAACGGAGTACGAGAACCCGTTAGACCGCCGTTATCACGCTCAACCCGTAGCATGCCACATGTGCGGTCCAAAAGCTTGGATAGAAAAGCTCGGTCAGGGCATCGTTAACTGCGAAGCCTTCTCTATGTTAGATGATGTTGACGCAGTCGGCGGGATGCTGAAATCAGGTGAAATAGTTGCCATTAAAGGACTTGGCGGATTTCATCTCGCTTGCGATGCGACTAATTCTGCTAGCGTTGAAAAACTACGAGAACGAAAGCAGCGCAAAGACAAGGCGTTCGCGCTCATGGCGCGCGATATCGAAGCGATCTCGGCCTTTGCCCACATAACTGCGGAGGAGGAAGCGCTGTTACGCTCCAGCGCTGCTCCAATTGTCCTACTTGAAGCGCGACGCGATGCTCACTTGCCGGACGCTGTCGCCCCCGGACTAAATCGTCTGGGCTTCATGCTGCCGTATACACCGCTTCATCATATCATGCTGAAGCGCATGACACGGCCAATCGTTATGACATCTGGTAACATCTCCGGCGAACCTCAATGTTACACGAACGAAGCTGCTCGAAACCGGTTGGCAGAAGTCGCCGACTTTGGCTGCATGACCGATCGAGATATCGTCAATCGCATTGACGATAGCGTGGTGCGTTGTGATCTTGGTGCTCCCAGAATACTAAGACGAGCGCGCGGTTATGCGCCATCTTCGCTATCGCTTCCTCCAGGGTTGGAGAATGCGCCTCCCATGATTGCGTACGGTGCGGATCTAAAAAACGCCTTCTGCTTAGTCAAAGATGGCGAAGCCATTTTGAGTCAACATATGGGGGACCTGGCGGACCCCACGACCGCGGACGAACTAACGCACAATCTATCACTCTACCGTGATTTGTATGAACACGTTCCGGCAACAATCGTTGTGGATCAGCACCCAGAGTATTTTTCCTCCAAATTGGGTAAACACGACGCGGATCAGTTGGATCTTCCACTGATCGAGGTGCAACATCACCACGCGCATATTGCGTCGTGCATGGCGGAGAATGCGTGGCCAACGGATGGCGGCGATGTTCTCGGGATCGCGCTCGATGGAGCCGGGTGGGGCGGCGACGGGACAATATGGGGCGGAGAGTTTCTGGCTTGCAACTACACTTCGTTTAAACGACTGGCGATGCTAAAACCGGTGGCTCTACCTGGTGGTGATGCTGCAGCGCGTGAGCCTTGGAGGAATGCGTACGCGCATATTACTGCACAGATGGGGTGGGCTGAGTTCGCAATGAATTTCTCTGACTTGGATATATTCAAGTTCTTGAGTTTAAAGCCAAGAGACACCCTCGATAGCATGATCTCAGAGCAGGTGAATTCACCTAAATCAACATCCTGTGGCCGTTTGTTTGATGCAGCTGCCGCAATTGCTGGTCTGGCGCCGGAACGTCAAACCTATGAAGGTCAAGCTGCAATGCTATTTGAGGCCGCGATTGACCCAGGTGCGCTCGATGAGAGTTCAGATCTGGATTACCCATTTTCTATTCCCCTAATAGATGGACATGGCATGCCATACATCGAACCGTTAGCTGTATGGAGAGCGATGCTTGGCGATCTGGTATTGCAAACCCCTATAGGTGTGATTGCAGCTAGATTTCACCGCGGTTTAGCCCGGGCAATTGTGGCGATGACCAAACGCCTCATGGGGAACCAACCGACTTTCTCAGCGGTCGCTCTCTCGGGCGGCTGCTTCCAAAATCAAACTCTCTTCAAACTCGTGCATGGACATTTGAGAGACGCTGAAATCGACGTCCTGACACACAAACAAGTTCCAGCAAATGACGGTGGTATTGCGCTTGGACAAGCCGCGATCGCCGCCGCAATTATTCTTAACCAAAACCAAGGGAGCAAACGATGTGTTTAGGAATTCCAGCACAGATTATGTCCATTTCTGATGCGACTAAAAAGCTTGCAATGGTCGAGGTCTCGGGAGTTCAACGCGAGGTCAATGTTGCCTGCATAATGCCAGAGAGCGGCGACGCGGATGAATTGCTCGGCGCTTGGGCATTGATCCACGTTGGGTTTGCGATGAGCCGGATAAATGAAGAGGAGGCTAAGAAGACTTTAGAGATCCTCATCCAGCTCGGAGAAGCGCAAGCAGAAATAGAGGCAATGCGCCACGGACAAGCTGCATTGGAGGGGTCATCATGAAGTACGCTGACGAGTTTCGCGACCCTGAGGCGGTCAATACGGTTTTATCAGAGATCGAAAGCATTATTGACGAAATTGGTGCCACCGCCGACCAGCCTATCCACATTATGGAAATTTGCGGTGGGCACACTCACGCAATCTTTAGGTATGGGTTGGATAAGCTAACGCCGGAAGGGCTAGAGTTTATTCATGGCCCTGGGTGTCCTGTCTGCGTGCTACCCATGGCCCGCGTAGACGAATGCGTAGAGCTAGCTGAGCGCCCAGAGGTTATATTTACGACCTTTGGCGATGCCGTCCGGGTGCCCGGGACTAAGAAATCGCTTCTCCAGGCCAAAGCAGATGGCGCGGATATTAGGATCGTTTACTCGCCTCTAGATGCCTTAGAACTGGCGCGCCGAAATCCTGATCGCGAGGTGGTTTTCTTTGCATTGGGCTTTGAGACAACAACGCCGTCAACCGCTCTTTGCGTGCAACAAGCAGCACAAGAAAAAATCTCCAATTTTTCCCTCTTTTGCAATCACATCACAGTCCCGCCACCGATCAAAGTTCTCTTGGATGATCCATACATGAAGCTGGATGGGTTTGTTGGGCCAGGTCACGTTTCCATGGTGATAGGCTTGGAGCCTTATGAGTTCATTGCCCGCGACTATAATAAACCAATCGTCGTCGCCGGATTCGAACCTGTAGATTTGCTGCAATCAGTGATGATGGTTTTGGAACAAATCAAATCAGGGCAAGCTAAGGTCGAAAACCAGTATGCCAGAATTGTTCCAGATCAAGGCAATCCCGTTTCCATCGCCGCCTGTGAAGATGTCTATGAACGGCGTGAATCTTTTGAATGGCGCGGCCTGGGTGAAATCGATGAATCTGGCCTCAAAATCCGAGAAAAGTACGCGTCGTTCGATGCTGAGAGAAAATTTGGCATCGGCTATGGCCAAGCATCACGGGTCGTAGAAGAACCCGAAGGCTGTCGGTGCGGTGATGTAATGACGGGCCGTATCAAGCCAATTCAATGCGAGCAATTCGGCAAAGGATGCACGCCGGAACGGCCATTGGGTGCGTTAATGGTTTCTTCCGAGGGAGCATGCGCGGCATACTATCAATACGGAGGGGTTCGTCCGGACCTGGAGCCGGCCGCATGAAACAGGCCGCGCAAACCGCCAGAAAACTGCGCGCCACTCATGTAACGCTCGCACATGGCGGCGGCGGGAAAGCCATGCGTGATCTGATTGAAGATGTGTTCACAAGCCGCTTTAAACCAGACGGTGCTGAAGACCAGGCCCGATTGGAGCCGGGTGCCCTCGCTCAGGAAGGCGCGAAGCTTGCCTTCACTACAGATAGTTTTGTGGTCTATCCTCTGGAATTTCCGGGCGGTGATATTGGGCGCATCTCTGTATGTGGCACAGTCAATGATCTAGCGGTCGGAGGTGCTACTCCACTTTGGTTATCTGCCTCGTTCATTTTGGAGGAGGGCATCGAGGTGGATCTTTTGCGCCGCGTCGTTGATTCGATGTGCAAGGCTGCCGATGAGGCGGGCGTGAAAATTGTCACCGGAGACACTAAAGTCGTAGAACGGGGAAGCGCCGACAAATTGTTCATTACGACGTCAGGCGTGGGTGTCATCCCGTCAGGTCGAAATCTCTCCGCCACCTCCGTCCGTGAGGGAGACGTTGCAATTGTCAGCGGGCTGCTAGGAGATCACGGCGCAACGATATTGGCTGCCAGAGGAGACTTGGCAATCAATGCGGATATTAGGTCAGACGGCCAACCTCTTGGTGAACTGATGGACGCAGTGATCAATGCTGCGCCAAATTTGCGTTGTTCGCGCGACGCGACTCGCGGTGGATTGGCTTCAGCCTTGAACGAAATTGCAGAAGCGTCCGCTGTCAGTATTCTAATCGACGAAACGCTATTACCCCTTAGAAAAGAAGTTAGAGGTGTTTGCGAAATCCTCGGCCTTGACCCTCTTTACCTGGCAAACGAAGGGGCTTTGGTCGTTTTCGCTCCGGAAAGCGAAGCCAATGCAGCGCTTGAGGCCATGCGATCTGTCAAAGCGGGAAAGAATGCTGCGATCATTGGGCATGCAAAAAGCGGAATTGCCGGTCGTGTGGAAATGAAAACGATATTTGGAGGAGCAAGAATCGTCGAAATGCTGGTGGGTGAACAGTTGCCGAGGATTTGTTGAATGTTTGGAATTCTCGCACTCGGATTTTTGATTGGCATGACCCACGCTCTGGAAGCAGACCATCTCGCAGCTATGGCGGCTATTTCAAGCGACCACACTGCACAAAAACGAAAGATGATGTTGCGTGGCGCATTTTGGGGGGCTGGACACAGCCTTACCTTATTTGCCTTAGGTGGCGTGGTGATTGTCTTCGGTTTTGTTTTAACCGATGCCACGGCTGCACGACTGGAATTTTCTGTGGGCGCGATGCTGGTTTTGCTAGGACTACATCTCGTTTTTCGTATGTGGCGTCGCAAAATCCACTTTCATGCACATCGTCATGAAGACGGAAAAGCACACCTGCATGCTCACAGTCACCATGGTGAAAAAAGCGCACATTCTGATTCATCACATCAGCACTCTCATCCAGATGGCTTGCCCTGGCGCGCGCTTATCGTAGGGCTTGTCCATGGTGCCGCTGGATCGGCCGGATTGTTGACGCTTGTCATTGCAACCACGCAGAGTGCATTGGTTGCTTTGGCCTATATCCTCGTTTTCGGTGTCGGATCCATCGTCGGTATGGCGGTTCTCTCTTATGCAGTCGCATGGCCGCTTGGCGCAATCGAGCGTTCCGCACGTAAAATCCACGTGACCGTTACGGTTCTTGCTGCTTTGTTTGCGGTCGGCATCGGCGTGAATGTGATGCGCTCTACTGCGGCGCTGGCTTGGGTAGGAGCCTGAGATGCACGAGTTGGGATTAAGCCGTTCCATAGCTGCGATCGTGACAGAAAACTCTAGGGGACGCCAAGTTCGAAGAGTCTCAGTCGCAGTAGGTCCACTCGCCTGCGTCGAGAAGCGTGCTCTGGCGTTTTGCTGGGATATTGTAACCGAAGGCGGGCCGCTGGCTGGATCATTACTGGAGTTTGTAGACGCCGAAGGCGACGTGTTTTTGGTTAAAGAGTTTGAATTTGAGGAGGCTGCGTAATGTGCGGAACTTGTGGATGTTCAGATCCTATGAATAGCGTGACTATCGAAGATGCAAAAACTGGCGAACGCCGGGTGCTGCGAGAAGGTGGGATCATAAAACACAATGAACATGAACCCCATCATCACCACCCTGATCACGAGCATTCCCATGAAGGAGATGATCGTCCGCATGTACATGGGCCTAATGGCGAGATTATCAGTCTTGAAGCTGCCGTCATGTCGAAAAATGATGCTATTGCAGCGCAAAACCGAGGTTGGTTTGAAGGACGGCGTGTTCTCGCGCTCAATTTAGTCAGTTCACCTGGTGCGGGCAAAACTTCCTTGCTCGAATACACAATTCGAAATTTTTCAAAAGACCATCCGATTGCAGTGATTGAAGGGGATCAGATGACTGCAAACGACGCCGAACGCGTGCGTGACGCAGGTGCGCAGGCAGTACAAATCAATACCGGCGCGGGTTGCCACCTTGAGGCAGATATGATCGCGGAAGCGGTTAAATCACTCGAATTGGAAGCAGGTGCCGTCTTGATGATCGAAAATGTGGGGAATCTCGTTTGTCCTTCGATGTTTGATCTCGGCGAGCGCATGAAGATTGCCGTGATTTCGGTGACTGAGGGAGAAGACAAACCGCTAAAATATCCGCACATGTTTCGGGCGTCGAAGTGTGTGCTGATCAATAAGGTCGATATTGCCGAGGCTGTCGAGTTCGACGAAAAGCAATGCCGCGAAAACATTCTATTGGTTAATCCTGAGGCGAAAATTTTAGCCTTGTCCGCGAAGACCGGAGAGGGAACTGCAAAATGGTTCGAGTTTTTAACGGAGCTATGTGAGAGCTGAGGGCTACAGTCCGGAAGAGAGTATTGCGGTGCGCTCTCAATTGCCGGTTTTGATACCTCATACGATTAGAATTACTCATTCTAGGGTCGGTCAATCTGTCATTTGACGGCCCGTTTTCCGTTCGCCATATACGAGAAAATTTTGCCAAAAATCCCAAACGGAATGGCGGCGCAACTTATCGTAAGCATCCGGTGAGCGCCGCCTTGCGCA
>NZ_AWFE01000087.1:0-17232 GCF_003263315.1 Hyphomonas sp. GM-8P | reverse complement strand
ACAGGATGGGCGGGTTTAGTGAGGGCAAGATTAAAGCTATGGCACCACATGCCATCTAACGCCTTGTCTGCACATCTGTTTTTTGGCGCCCTTTGCACAGCATTGCGGTGCATGGATCGTCGGAAATTTCCCGGAATGAAAGGGGTTCCTGTGGTGCATGGGGTAAGAGCGCCGCAATGAGCGATGATACCCCGTTCACACCCCGGTTGGGGCCGATACGCGATAGAGGCGGCCCAGCTGGAAAGCGCCTTCGCCGCCAACTGGCGAAGACCGGGAAGCGGCTTTCTAATGCGCCCCGGAAATCTTCCTTCACGGGCGCGCGTTATGGCAGCGGCGGCGCAGCGCGAACACGCGCATCCGCAGGGCGGCATCTGTCCCGCCTGCAACGGCGGCGCGTCGTGGTCAAAGTACATATCGCCAGAGCCGGACGCGCGGGCCCAGGACTCTATCGTGCCCATGTCGGCTATCTGCAGCGGGACGGCGTGGATCGCGAGGGCGAAGGCGGTGTCCTCTATGACCGGGACAATGAAGGTATATCGCCGCGCGACTTTCTGGAGAGGAGCGAACAGGATCGCCACCAGTTCCGGATCATCGTGTCGCCGGAGGGCGGCGCGCGCATGGGCGATTTCAAACAGGCGACGCGCGACCTGATGGCGCGCATGGAAGCCGACACCGGGCGGCGCTTGGACTGGATCGCTGTCGATCACCACAATACCGGCCATCCGCACACGCATATTGTCGTGCGCGGGCGCGACGCGCGGATGAAGGATGTCGTCATCGCGCGAGACTATCTCACCCATGGCCTGCGCGAAGCGGCCGAGGATCTTGTGACACAGAGGCTCGGACCGCGGCGAGCGCTGGAGATTGCAGAGACGCGGCAGAAACAGGTCGATCAGGACCGGTGGACAGGGCTGGATCGCGAGATCGAAAACCTTATCGATGGAAGCGTTTTTGAGCCGGGCGATGCGTCCTCAAGCGGCGAACGCTTTAGCCGCTCGCTTCAGATTGCTCGCGCACGCCACCTCCAAACGTTGGGCCTCGCAGAGCCCGCCGGAGCCGTAGCCTGGCGGATGAAGCCGGGCTGGCAGGAGCAACTCAAACGCCGGGGCCGGCGGGGCGACATCATCCGCACACTCGCGGCGGAATTCGGCGAACGTAAAAAACACATTCAGTTTGTGCAGGACCGGGATGCGGATGCAACCCCTATTCAGGGCGTCGTTAAAGCCTATGGCGCCGAGGACGAACTTCGCGACACACGCTACATGCTCGTTGAAGATTTTGACGGCGGGATATGGCATGTGCCTGCTGGCGCCATTGATCCGACCTCCCGCCCGTCGCGCGGCGCGGTTGTTGAGCTGTCGCGCGCGAGCGCGCTGGCGCGGGCTTCGGACACGGCCATCGCCAGAGTCGCCGATGAAACGGGTGGCGTCTGGTCGGAGGACTTGCACGCCCGCCACGATCCCGGATCGAAACCGGCTTACCGCCTGTCGCTGAAGCGCCGTCTTGAAGCGCTGCGGCGGGCGGGAATCGGCGAACGGCTCGCCAGCGGAGAATGGCGCATTGACGCGACCTTCCTCAAACGCGCTGCTGACTACGAAGCGCGGCGATCCGGCGGGGTAAAACTGACCGTTTTGTCGTGGCTGTCCCCGGAGGCGCAGATTGAGCGGATGGGTGAGACATGGATCGACGGGCTTTCAGAAACCGATGCGGAACGGTGCATCGCGCTCCGGAAACTTCAGATGCGGCGGCAGGCATGGCTGCGAGAGCAAGACGTTCTGCAGGCAGGGCAGGCAACCCTTTCAGATGAGCAGCGTATTCGGATGCGGGCGCTTGATCTGAAACAGAACGCCGATGCGATCGCTGCGCGCTCGAACCGGACGGCTGTCGATCTGGCGAACGGGGACCGGTTACACGGGCGGCTGGAAGGCCATGTCGATCTGGCGGCGGGCCGCATGGCGGTCATCGGGAATGCGAAGGCGTTCGCGCTTGTACCGTGGCGCAGCGCGCTCGGGCGGCAGACCGGCCGCGAACTGACACTCAAACGCACAGCCGCAGGCATCGGCTGGACGGTTGGAAATGG
Source organism: Hyphomonas sp. GM-8P (assembly GCF_003263315.1). Classification (NCBI taxonomy): domain Bacteria; kingdom Pseudomonadati; phylum Pseudomonadota; class Alphaproteobacteria; order Hyphomonadales; family Hyphomonadaceae; genus Hyphomonas; species Hyphomonas sp. GM-8P. The sequence goes on along the minus strand of NZ_AWFE01000087.1, from coordinate 15,152 downwards.
TCGCTCGAAGGGCATTTTTCGTTAGGCTTTTTGGTTGCCTTGCAGGCGGGTGGCCGGAGTGGTCAGTTTTGCGGCTGGCCGAAAGTGCCGTATATCGCTCTAACTATTTGAGCGATGCGGTTTCAGCGTGTGTGCCCGCATATTAATGGTCCTTCCCAAGCGATCGTTACGCTGTATTGCACAGGCGCCGAAGCTCGGGCGGATTGGCGGAGAGGCAGCCCTCGTGAAGAAGGCCGACAAAACCGAACTTTACAAAAGCGCAGGATTCCGATTGTTCGTACATCTACTTATAGCTTCTGCTAAGGCGTGCCGCGGGGGCCGAATAAAACGACGCCTGCGCCGACCAGCATGATCGCAGCGCCGAGAAAGTCCCACCGGTCCGGCCGCGCGCCCTCAACAAAATAAATCCATGCAATCGAAGCGGCGACGTACACCCCGCCATAGGCGGCGTAGGCGCGCCCGGCGAAATTGGCGTCAATGCGCGCGAGCAAAAGCGCGAACAGGATCAGACTGACCACGCCGGGACCGATCCAGAGCGGCGACTTTTCAAGGCGCAGCCACATCCAGAACGCATAACAGCCGGCGATTTCAAAGAGTGCCGCAAATATATAGTAGACCGCCGTCATTGATCGCCGCCATTCTTATCAAAGCCCAATATGGTGACGACGAACCTGCCCGGCTTTTCGAGCTGAAGATCGGTAGTCGCCATCACGCGCTCCAATTATCCCGCGCAACAGGAAAGCTTGGTCACATCCTTGTCGAAGCCCTGCGCCGCGAGTTTCAATCCTTCGACCGTCGTCAAATAAGGGAAAATCGTCTCGCCCAGTTCCGTCGCGGTTATATTATATTTGAGCGCGAGCACGATGGTCTGGATCGAGTCGGCCCCTTCAGGCGCTAAGATTTGCGCGCCAAGTAGACGATCCGTCTCGGCGTCGGCGACCAGCTTGATCAGCCCGCGCGTATCATGGGCTGCAAGCGCGCGCGGCACTTGATCAAGCGGCGCTACCGACGTTTTGACATCGAATCCAGCGGCTTTTGCCTGAGCCTCGCTTAACCCCGCGCCCGCGATTTGCGGATCCGTGAACACGACCCATGGCATCGCCGCATTTTCGTATGTGTGCGAATTGCTGTTGAGCGCGTTTTTTACCGCAAGCTTCGCGCCATAGGCTGCCATATAGACAAACTGGTCCCGGCCCGTAACATCGCCGGCGGCGTAGACGCCTGGCTTGCTTGTCTGCATGCGTTCATCGACGACAATACCGCCATTGCCCAGCGTTTCGATGCCCGCGTCTTCAAGTCCGAGCGTTCCGGTGTTGGCCTTGCGCCCCGTCGTCAGCAGCAAATGCCCGGCGTGAATGACCTCTTCGTCACTGCCGATGGAAATCGTCAGGGAAACGCCTTCATTGGTTTTTGCGACGCCAACATAGGAAAGTCCGGTTCGGACGGCGACGCCCTCCGCCTCGAAATACTCGGTCAGCGATTCTGAAATCTCCGGCTCGGCCTCCGGCAATAGCCTGCTGCGCGTCACAAGCGTCACCTCGGCTCCCGCGCGCGCAAACATCTGCGCCAGTTCGCAGCCGATATACCCCCCGCCGACCACGATAAGAGAACGCGGCAACTCGGAAAGCTCCAGCGCCGAGGTGCTGGTCAGATAGGGCGTTTCATCAAGACCCGGAATGTCGGGAATTGTCGGCGACGATCCCGTTGCGATGAGAACCTTGGCGGCTTCGATCCGCCGCTCGCCCACCATGACGCCGCCTTCGGTAAGACGCGCCGCGGCTTCAATATAATCTATTGAATCATAAGCGCTGAGGAGATCGATATATTTCTTTTGGCGCAGGCTCGACACGAGTGCATCCTTGTCCGCCATGAGCGCGGACCAGTCATCGATATGCGCTTCGCCTGTAATCCCCTGGAACCGGCTCGCCGCCCGCGCGCCGTGCAACGCCTCGGCGGCGCGGATCATCGTTTTTGATGGCACGCATCCGACATTGACGCACGTCCCGCCGATCAATCCATGACCGATCAGCGCCACCCGCGCGCCTTCTTCGGCGGCGGTTATTGCTGCAGAAAAGCCCGCAGACCCGGCGCCGATGACGATAAGATCGTGTGGGTTCGAATTTGGGGGACAACAGCTATCCGTCATGAAGCTTACTTTCTGAGAGAGTGTTTTGTCGGCGGCGCCGACGCCAGACTGCGTATAATGTGAGGACGATGAAAAGGCCGAGGGCAGGGAACAGGATGTGGTCCAAATATCCCGTGAACGCCGACAGGCCGATCACGCCAAAAAGAACGACGAGGACCGGTGTAAAGCAACAGAGCGCGGCGACGATCGTGCCGATGATCCCAACACTGAGAAGAGACCGCATTGGTCAGGTTTCGATTTCGGCTGCGGGATAACCGACATTCGTCGACGCTGCGGCAATCTCGGCGGGAGTTGCGATAGCCGGATCGTAAACCACGGTCGCAATTTTGGTCTCAAAATCGACCTCCACCGATTTGACGCCTTCGACGCGTTTCATGGCTTTGCGCACCGAAATCGGACAGGTCGCACACGTCATATTCTCGATTGAAAATTGCGCGCTCGCCTCTGTCGCTTCTGCTGAAGCAAGGACGGTCGTATCGCTGGATGATTGCGCGACCACGACAACGCCGCCAAGCGCCGTTGCGCCGATGGCTGCCGCGATAAGCAGAACTTTTTTCACGAGGTGCTCCTTTCAATAAAACAGCGGCGCCCAGTAATCGATGGTTGCCGCGAGCAAGACGAGAATGGCCGATATCCAAAGCGCCGCCTTGGTAAAGCGCGCTGAATCCGGTCGTGCGCATGCGGTTCCGTCTTCGCAAGGCTCCGCCTTTCGGAAATAGACATGCCAGAACCCGGCTGCGATGAAGACCGCAGCGATCCCGATAAATACCAGCTTGTAGGTTTCGAGCGCGGTCAGATTTCCGATCCAGGCGCCGGATACGCCGAGACTGATCAGGATCAACGGCAAAATGCAGCAGGAGGACGCCAGAAGGGCTCCAAGCGCGCCGCCGGCAGCGAACCAGCGTTTGCCGCTCTTTGCCTTAATGCCAGGTTTTTCGTTCTCGGCCGCTACTTCTAACATCTGAAACGCATATCCTTCATGGTCTCGACTCCAATTTGAGCTCAATGTAGGCTCTGTAGTAACTACAGGATCAAGAAGGAAGTTTGCGATGTCGTTCACGCTTACGCGAGATTATGTGAAGCGCGGCGAGCTCGCCCGCCGCTCCGGCTGCAATCTCGAAACAATCCGATATTATGAGGACATCAAGTTAATGCCCGAGCCGGCGAGGACGGAATCCGGTCACCGCCTTTACTCGACCGATGATCAACGCCGATTGCGTTTTATCCTGCGGTCCCGCGAACTCGGCTTTTCCGTCGATGAAATTCGCAGCCTGCTGTCGATGGTCGATAGCGGCGATTACACTTGCGGCGAGATTCATGCGCTGACGCAGGAGCATTTGAAATCTGTTTCCAGGAAAATCGCCGACCTGAAGAAACTTCAACGCACACTCAAAGCTATATCGGATGATTGCGCAGCCGGTGATGAGCCGTACTGTCCCATCGTTGAAACTTTGATTTCAGATTAGTTCGGATGAATATACCCGTAGCTGGCTAAACTAGACTTTGGTCGGGCTCACTGATGGTCGGTCCTGAGTATGCGCTCGCAGACTGTGCAAAGTCATATTGATCCGTTCACTCACGACCATAGTCGCAAAATGAAAACTTCGGCAACGGCCTGCAGCTAGGCGTTTAGACTGCTTTGCACGCGCTTGCCTGGAATGGCCGGTTTCAGGACTGGTCGCTGACGCGCTGCGCCCGTCATTCTTGGAGGGACTGTTTTCTTAAAGACGTGGAGCGCCATGACCGGCACAAAGATACTGATCGGGCAGATTTGCGTTGTGTTCGCATTGATCATTGGCGCAGTCTGGCTGGCGACGCAGATGACCGCCGAAGCGCTTGGGTATCAGGCGGCGCTGGGCGCGCCGTGGTTCGTGGCGGGGGAGACCCCGATCTACAAGCCCTGGCGGCTCTTTCAGTGGTGGTATGCTTATGAGGCATACGCGCCGGAAACTTTCGCGCGCGGCGGACTGGTTGCAGTGTCGGGATCAGCGCTCGGATTTCTTGCGGCGATCATCGGCTCGGTGTTGCGCAGCCGCCATGAACGTCATGTGACGACGTATGGATCGGCGCGCTGGGCGAACCGGTCAGACCTCAAACGCGCAGGTCTGCTCGCTGACATAGGTGTATTTCTGGGGCGTTGGCAAAACCGCTATCTGCGCCATGATGGCCCGGAACATGTCATGGCCTTCGCGCCTACCCGGTCAGGAAAGGGAGTGGGACTTGTCGTCCCGACGCTTCTGTCCTGGACAGGCAGCGCCGTCATCCACGACATCAAGGGCGAGAACTGGGAGCTGACATCAGGATGGCGGTCGGGTTTTTCCCGCTGCGCGCGCTTTGATCCGACCGACCGTCGCTCGCCCCGGTACAATCCGCTTATGGCGGTGCGGCGCGGCGAACACGAAGTTCGCGATGTCCAGAACATTGCAGACATTCTTGTCGATCCGGAAGGCTCGCTTGAGCGTCGCAATCATTGGGAGAAAACGGGTCATTCCCTGCTGGTCGGCGTGATCCTGCATGTTCTTTATGCAGAGAAAGACAAGACCCTTTCAGGGTGCGCACAATTTCTGTCGGACCCGAAGCGATCTTTTGCGGTGACGCTGCGCGCAATGATGACGACGGCACATCTTGGGCCGCAGGGCGTTCATCCGATTGTGGCGCAAGCGGCGCGGGAGCTTTTGAACAAGTCGGAAAATGAACGCTCGGGCGTCCTCTCGACCGCGATGAGCTTTTTATCGCTCTACCGTGATCCGGTTATCGCCGAAGTGACGCGCCGGTCCGACTGGCGCATCGAAGATCTGGTCAGTGGCGATCAGCCGCTTTCGCTTTATCTGGTCGTGCCGCCATCCGACTTGTCCCGGACCAAGCCTCTGATCCGGCTGATCCTCAACCAGATCGGGCGGAGACTGACCGAAGACCTTCCCGAACGGAACCGCCGCAAGCTGCTCTTGATGCTCGACGAATTTCCGGCGCTCGGGCGGCTCGATTTCTTCGAGAGCGCGCTTGCTTTCATGGCAGGCTATGGCATCCGCGCCTATCTGATCGCCCAGTCCCTTAACCAGATCGAAAAGGCCTATGGGCCGAACAATTCGATCCTCGACAATTGCCATGTGCGCATCGCTTTCGCGACCAATGATGAGCGCACGGCCAAACGGGTGTCCGACGCGCTGGGCACGACAACCGAGTTGCGCGCCCAGAAGAATTATACCGGCCATCGCCTCGCGCCCTGGCTCTCCCACATGATGGTCTCGCGACAGGAAACTCAGCGGGCGCTGGTGACGCCCGGCGAGGTCATGCAGCTCTCTGCGGCGGATGAAATCGTTATGGTGTCCGGCGCGCCGCCCGCGCTTGCGAAAAAGCTGCGTTATTTCCAGGACAGGAATTTCACACGACGGGTTTTGCCGCCGACAAGCGTCGCTTGGGTGGCGGAGACCGCTGACGGACCCTGGACCGGTATTGTTGTCGCACCGCTCGTGAACGATCCGCCGTTAGACGTGGGTGAAAGCGCCGACGGACTTGCGCTAAAGCGCACGCGCGAGCCTGACCATGCGCCACAATCAGAACAAGTTGCAATCGAACCGGTAGTTTCGGACGCGCCTGATGTGGAAGACGCCGCCGATCCCGCAGAAGACCGGAATCTGGATATGGTACGCCGCGCCGTCGCCGCGGATCGGGGCGATCCCGACGTATTGCCGGAGTTCTGAGGCTATGGCAAAACCGCGCGTCAATATCCGCATTTCGACGAAACTCTACGCGCAGCTCTGCGAAGCGGCCGACAAGCCCGGCGTGACAAAGACAGCGATTGTGGAGGACGCGCTACGCGCGTGGTTCGATCCGGAAGCCCGCTCGGTTCTGGAGGAACGGCTTCTGGTCCGTATGGATGCTTATGACCAACGCCAGGCCGATATGGAGCGCGATCTCGCCTTTACCTATGAGACGCTCGCGCACTACGTCTATTACTGGCTGACCCGTAGCGAACCCATCCCGGAAGGCGAGCGTGACATTGCTCATGCGCTGGGCAGGAAGCGGTTTGAGTATTTCCTTGGACAAGTTGCTTTGAAGTTGGGATCGGATCAGAGATCGCCTGCCGAGCACCAGTACGCTGAATCATTGGAAGTGGTCGAGCAGCCGTAGAGATACTCAACGGTAGGAGTTTCGTTGCTCAACGCCGATCTCATACTGTCGCGTTCGTCGGTCCGGTACTCCCAATCAGACGAACCAAGCATGATTTCCTTTTCGGGATTCAAATTCCTAATAATACTTGCTACTAATGAGTTCGACGCGATGAACCAGCGTCGAACCCAAGCGGTCCACAAATCTGTGGACCAAAATCGGATCAAAATGAGGACCAAGAAACGATTTTCAGGCGCATAAGTGTTTGAAAACATTGGATAAAAAATATGGATTGTGGCACGTCACTCGCGCCATTTTCTCCAGAACATGGCCGCAAGCCACAAAAAGCCGCCCCTCGGGGCGGCTTTTCTGGTTTCAGGGCCGGATTTTCCTGATCAGCCTAGCGGTAGTAATCGCACAGCGTGTTGATCAGGGCGCGGCCGACGCCGCCGCTGCAGCGATAGTAGATCGTCTGCGCATCACGGCGTGATTCCACCAGGTTTGCCGCCCGCAGCTTTGCCAGGTGCTGGGAGACTGCCGAGTGCGATTGTTCGGTCAGGCTCGCGAGCTCGCCCACAGGCATCTCGCCGCCTTCACTGAGGGCACACAGGATCTTCAGGCGGGTTTCGCTCGACATCGCCTTCATGACTTCGGACGCTTCATGAATGCTGTCCGAAACCACTTCATAGGCGTCGTTGGCGGCTTTCTTTCTCGCGGCCATCAGCTGTGTACCTCCTGTCCGGTTCCTGCGGTGTCAGCAGGTTCCGTGCCTCTTTGCTCTGGCAGCCAGTCCGGACCGCGCAGGGCGACGTAAATCGCGGGGATCACCAGTACTGTCAGCGCCGTTGAAGAGGCCAGCCCGAACAGCAGCGAGATGGCCAGGCCCTGGAAGATCGGGTCGGTCAGGATCACGGCTGCCCCGATCATGGCCGCCAGCGCGGTCAGCAGGATCGGCTTGAAGCGGATGGCACCTGCATGCAGCAGCACATCCTTTAGCGGTGTCTTGCCGTCTTCAAGGTGGCGGACGAAGTCCACCAGCAGGATCGAGTTGCGCACGATAATCCCGGCAAGGGCGATGAAGCCAATCATCGACGTGGCGGTGAACGGCGCTCCGAACAGCCAGTGGCCGATCATGATGCCGATCAGGGTCAGCGGCACCGGCGTCAGGATGATCAGCGGCACGCGGAATGTGCCGAACTGGCCGACGACGAGGATGTAGATCGCCAGCAAGGCCACGGCGAATGCAGCGCCCATGTCGCGGAAGGTGACATAGGTGATCTCCCATTCGCCATCCCACAGCAGGGTCGGCTGGGTGTCATCGGCCGGCTGGCCATACATGCGGACAGCCGGAGCGGTGAGGCCCGCAGCAGTCCAGTCGAAGGCCTTCACCTTGTCCTGGATTTCGAACATGCCGTAGATCGGTGCTTCGAACCGGCCGGCGAGTTCACCCATGACCATGTCTGCGAAATAGCCGTCGCGGCGGAAAATGACCGGCGAGCCGCTTTCTTCAGACACATCCACCAGTGCGCCGAGTTCCACCGGTGCCGCGTTCGGGCCGGCGAGGCGGGCAGGGACCGGAATGGCGGCGATCTCCTGCGACCAGTTGCGTTCCGACTTCGGCAGACGGATGCGGATGTCGAGCGGGTCGCGGCCTTCACTGCGCGGGCTGACACCAACCGTCTGGCCCGCAAAGGCAAGCGCAATCGTGTCGAGGATGTCCTTTTGCTGGACGCCATAGTCAGCGGCGCGCGGCTCATCCACGGAGACGGTCAGGCGGGGGGCCGGATCGCCGATGGAATTGTCCACGTCGACGATGAAGTCCGTGTCCTTGAAGAATTGCTCGACAATAGCGGCGGTCTCGCGGCGGGCTTCCGGCGTCGGGCCGTAGATCTCCGCCAGCAGCGTGGAGAGGACGGGCGGTCCGGGCGGGACTTCCACGACTTTCACGCTGGTGCCTTCCGGCATTGGCAGGGCCAGAAGGCGTCCGCGGATATCGAGGGCAATCGGGTGACTCGCCCGCTTGCGATGGGACTTCTCGGAGAGGTTCACCTGCAAGTCGCCCAGCTCCGGCGAGCGGCGCAGGAAGTAGTGGCGCACGAGGCCGTTGAAATTGAAGGGCGCAGCGGTGCCCGCATAGGCCTGGATGGTCTCGACCTCTTCCACATCGCGGATGGCATCGGCCAGCGCGAAGAGAGCGCGTTCGGTGTCTTCGACCGAAGCGCCTTCCGGCAAGTCGACCACGATCTGGATTTCCGACTTGTTGTCGAACGGCAGCAGCTTCACCGGCACAACCTTGAAATAGAACAGGCTGAGCGAAGCGAGCGTGGCGACGCCGACGGCGATCAGGAAGATCCACGAGTTCTTGCGCGAAGCCACGATCGGCCCGGCCACTTTCGTGTAGAAGGCCGCAAGGCGCGTCGCTTCTGCGCCTTCAAGATGATCCTCCTCACCGCTGGCGCCATGGCCATGCAGTGGGGCCTTGCCGGCAATCTTCATCATCAGCCACGGCGCAACGCCGACGGCGACGAAGAAGGAGAACAGCATGGCCGCCGAAGCGTTCGCCGGGATCGGCGCCATGTAGGGGCCCATCAGTCCGGACACGAACATCATCGGCAGCAGGGCTGCGATTACGGTCAGCGTGGCGATGATGGTCGGGTTACCGACTTCGGAGACCGCATCGATGGCGGCCGCCACGCGCGAGCGGCCATCCTTCATGGCCCAGTGGCGAGCGATGTTCTCGATGATGACGATTGCATCGTCCACCAGGATACCGATGGAGAAGATCAGCGCGAACAGCGAGACGCGGTTGATCGTGTAGCCCATCATCAGAGACGCAAAGAGCGTCAGCAGGATGGTCGTCGGAATGACAATCAGCGTCACCAGTGCCTCGCGCCAGCCGATGGCGAAGGCGATCAGGATCACGATGGAAATCGTGGCAAGGCCTAGGTGGAACAGGAGTTCGTTGGCCTTGTGGTTTGCCGTCTCGCCATAGTCTCGGGTGACTTCGACACGCACGCCTTCCGGGATCAAGCCGCCTTTCAGCAGGTCCACCCGGTGGAGGATTGCTTCTGCCACGTTCACGGCATTGGCGCCGGGACGTTTTGCCAGCGACAGGGTCACGGCCGGGCGGACAGCAAAGCCTTCACCATCTTCGCGCCGGTCAAGCGTCCAGACGCGAGAATCGCTTTCCTCACCCGCCACGCGGATGGTGGCGACGTCGGAGAGATAAACGGTGCGGCCATCGGCGCCCGGAACTTCAAGCCGCTCCAGTTCGCCGACGGCATCGATGCGGTCACCAGCCTGAACGAGCAGCGTGTTGCCATCCTGACGGGCTGTGCCGACCGGCATGGCGGCGGCGGCCTGTCCGACAGACTGCACGAGTGTCTGCAGCGGCACGCCATAGGCAGCCATGGCCTGGATGTCGGGCTCCACGCGCAGTTCCAGCGGACGCCCGCCGATTATGGTCGTCAGGCCGACATCGTCGATCTTGATGAGTTCAGACTGCAGTTCCTCAGCCAGCATGCGCAGGGTCGTGTCGGTCCAGACATCCCCGGTCCATTCTTCCGGCGAGAGGGTCAGCGTGACGATCGAAACGTCATTGATGCCGCGGCCTACGACCAGCGGCATGGGGACGTCCGGCGGGATGCGGTCCATGTTTGCGCGGATCTTTTCGTGCACGCGCAGAATGGCGTCGTCGGCATCTGTGCCGACTTCGAAACGGGCCGTGACCATCGCGCCATCATCGCGGCTTTGCGAATAGACGTGCTCGACGTCCGGAATGGCCTTGATGATGTTTTCCAGCGGCTCGGTGACCTGTTCGACCACGTCCGGCGCTTTCAGGCCCGGCGCCTGGACGATCAGGTCGACCATCGGCACGGAGATCTGCGGCTCTTCCTCACGCGGGATGGAGAGCAGCGCCACGAGGCCGACGGCCAGTGCCGTCAGCAGGAAGAGCGGGGTCAGCGGCGACCGGATGGTCGACCGCGTAATGGAACCCGAGACATCCGGTTTCATTCGATCACTCCGGCTTTTCGATCTTGTCCCCGGGCTTCAGGCCGGTGAGCACTTCATATTTGCCTTCGGTGTCGGCAAGCGGGGCAGCGAGTACGATGGGTGCATCGACAAACCGGTCACCCACCTGCACACGTACGAAGTCCACGCCGTAACGGGTGGAGACATAATCCTTTGGCACGAGGATGGTGCGGCGTTCGCCGACGGGGGCGAGCACGTCGACCCTTTCACCGACCAGCGCGTCCAATCCGCCCGGCACTGTGGCATCGGCGATCAGTTCGCCTTTGCGCAGTTCCGGGTAGATCTTGACGATCGTGGCTGTGCGAAGGTCGCCGCCGCGCGTCGGCAGGCGCAACGCAAAGGTCTCGCCTTCGCTGATCTGGGCAGCATGGCGTTCCGGCAGGGAGAGGCGTACGACGCCGGTCACGGTGGCGAAGGTCGCGATCACTTCGCCGGGCGACACGACGGAGCCTTCGACCACGTTCACACCGGTCACCTTGGCGTCGGCCGGCGAAAGGATGCGGCCTTCAGCCTGACGCGCGCCAAGCGCGTTCCGTTCCGACTGGGCCGAAGACAGGTTGCGCTTCAGCACGTCCAGATTGGTGCGCTGCTCATCGAGACGCGCCTTCGGGAAGAAGCCTTGTTCGAACAGGGCTTCATTCCGTGTCAAGTCTTCCTCGGCCTGACGGATCTGGGCTTGCAGACCCTGGATACGGGAGGCGAGTGCGGCAAGGTTCGGTGCGATGGTCGCATCCGTCACGATGGCAACGACATCACCAGCGTCCACCACATCGCCCTCATCGATCGACAAGCGCGAGACGACGCCCTGCAGCCGCGAACGGGCCGTGGCGGAGTCTGCCGCTTCGATCCGGGCGACGGCTGGGCGATAGTCCATGACCACCGATTCCTCGACGGTCATGACCTCAGCGGAGGCTGAAAGGGAGAGGGCCACGAAAGCGGCGCCAAGCAGGAGCGATCTGGGCAGGAGCGATCTAGTAGCGGCCATGGTCTTCCACCTTGCCGGTTGCGGGATTGATCTGGACACAAGGAAAGCCGTCCGCTTTCCACTTCATGATACCGCCCGCCATATGCGCCGCTTCGGCGCCGGTTGCGGCCATGAAGGCATCGAGCGCCGTGCGGGAGCGTTTGCCGGACCCGCACTGGAATACGATCTTGCGGCCAGGGTCGGTCGGGATGGCTTTCGGTTCGAAGGTCGAGAGCGGATGGAGCAGGGCGCCATGAATGCGCTCGAACGCAAATTCGTTCGGTTCCCGCACATCGACGAGCAGGATCTCATTGGCTTTGAGGCCTTCACAGACGGTGGCGGGAGAAAGGTCGCGGGGATCAGCCATAAGGGACTCCTCTTATGTGCGCGCAGGCGCACGTCATGTAGTTTGAAAACGGAGATACATGTGACCGGTCAGATTAAACATGCGACATAATGCGCATTTTATAAAACACGAATATAAGGGATAACGCAGACAAAGAATTAATCCCCCAGGGAGCAGAGCCATGGCTAAGATCGTAGTGTTGGGTGCAGGTTTGGGCGGTGTCATTGCCGCCTACGAGATTCGGAAGAATGTCCGGCGGCAGGATGAAGTGATCGCCGTCAACGAGACGGACTTCTATCAATTCGTTCCATCGAACCCTTGGGTTCTGGTCGGCTGGCGAGACCGTGAGGATATTGTCGTCGACCTTGAAAAGCCGATGAAAAAGCGCCGCGTCCAACTGGTCGTGGGCGCTGCCGAAAAGGTCGAGGCGGACAAAAAGCGCCTGCGCATGGCGGACGGCTCCTTTGTCGATTACGATTATCTCGTCATCGCGACCGGTCCGGAACTGGCCTTTGACGAAATCGAAGGCCTTGGCCCGAATGGCCATACCCAATCGGTTTGCCACATCGATCATGCCGAGGCCGGCTACAAGGCGTTCGAAGACCTCTGCGCCGATCCTGGCCCGGTGATCGTTGGCGCCGTTCAGGGCGCCTCCTGCTATGGTCCGGCCTATGAAACCGCCATGATCATCGAGACCGAGCTCCGCAAGCGGAAGATCCGCGACAAGGTGCCGATGACTTTCGTGACCTCCGAACCCTATATCGGCCATCTCGGCCTCGACGGTGTCGGCGACACAAAAGGCCTGCTCGAAAGCGAAATGCGCGACCGCCACATCAAGTGGATCTGCAATGCAAAGGTCCAGAAGGTCGAAGCCGACAAGATGATCGTCGAGGAAGTGAACGAGGACGGCTCCACCAAGCAGATCCACGAGCTTCCGATGAAATTTTCCATGATGCTGCCGCCATTCCGCGGCGTGCCTGCGGTGCGCGACATCGAAGGCCTCGTCAATCCGCGCGGCTTCGTTATCACCGACAAGCACCAGCGCAATCCGAAATATCCGGAAATCATGGGCCTCGGCGTTTGCATCGCCATTCCGCCGGTTGGCAAGACACCCGTGCCGGTGGGCGTGCCAAAGACGGGCTTCATGATCGAATCCATGGTCACCGCGATTGCCGAAAACCTCGGCCAGATCGTGCGCGGCAAGGAACCGACCCATGAGGCGACCTGGAATGCCATCTGTATCGCCGATTTCGGCGATGGCGGCGTCGCCTTCATCGCACAGCCTCAGATCCCGCCTCGCAATGTGAACTGGTCCGTCTCCGGCGGCTGGGTGCACACGGCGAAGATCGGTTTCGAGAAATACTTCCTCGGCAAAATCAGGGCCGGTCGTTCTGAAACCTTCTATGAGAACGCCGCGCTGAACCTGCTGAAAACGCATAAGCTGAAGTAGCCCGCAGAGGAGCCCGTCATGGTGGACACAACTGTCAGAGACAGCATTGCTATCTGCACCAGCTGCGGCGCCCCGAACCGCGTCGCGGCCGGTAAGCCCCTGTCGGCTGGCAAGTGCGGCAAGTGCAGCCAGCCACTGGCGACGCCGAAGCCGGTGGAGATTGATGGCGCCATGCTGGAGCGCCTTGTCGCCCGCGACACCGGTGCCTTCGTGCTGGACGTGTGGGCGCCTTGGTGCGGCCCGTGCCGCATGATGGCTCCCGCCTATGAAGCGGCGGCCGGCCGGTTCGCCGATCAGGTCCGCTTCTTCAAGCTTAACTCCGACCAGAACCAGGAAGCCGCCGGCAAGCTCGGCATCCGGGGCATCCCGACCCTGATTGCCTGGAAGGATGGAGCGCTCATCGCCAACCAGGCCGGGGCCCAAACCGGCGAAGGCCTGTCCCGGTGGATCCAGTCAACCTTCGGGCTGAGTGCCTGAAACCAACTAAAAGGATGTTCAAGATGAATGTCGATCGTGCTGTCTTCGCTTTTGCTGGCGTTGTCGTTTCGCTGAGCCTCGCGCTTGGCTATTTTGTCTCGCCATACTGGTTCCTGCTGACGGCCTTTGCCGGGCTGAACATGCTCCAGGCTGCGTTCACGGGCTTCTGCCCGGCGGCCATGATCTTCAAGGCCATTGGCCTGAAGCCGGGCAACGCGTTCAAATGAGCATGAAATTCGCTCGCCAGCTCTCTGTCAGCCTGCTGGCGCTTGCCGCACCGGCTGCGCTGGCCCAGCCGATCTCGCTGCGCGATGCCGTGCAGCAGGCGCTCAGCCATGATCCGTCGCTCGAACGGGCCGAAGCCGACGTCGAGCGCAGCCGCGCCGGGGTCGATGCGGCCCGTGCCGGCCGCGGACTTCAGGCCGGGCTGCAGGCCGAAGTCGGCGCCGTCGAGACAGACTTTACGCAGGATCGCATTTCGCAGGTCCCGCGCTCTGCCGGCCTTCAGGCCGAATGGACCGTCTTTCAGTCCGGCGCGCTCGGGGCGGCAGTCGATGCGGCCAAAGCCCAGCGTGACGCCGCCAGCTACCAGATGCTCGGTGCGCGCGAGAAACTGGTCCTCGATACATTCGAAGCCTACGCCAATGCCTGGCTCGCCGAGCGGACGGTCGAAGTGGCCGAGGCCCGCGTCGCCACCTTCCGCATACGCCTTGACGAAACGCAGGCCCGGTTCGATCAGGGTCAGGTCACCCGCACAGACATTGCCCTCACAGAAGCGCGTCTCGCCTCGGCGCAGGCCCAGCGCGAAGCGGCCCGTGCCGCCTTGTCCGGGGCGTGGGCGCGCCTCGCCCGGCTGACCGGGGTTGACCATGCCGTGACGGAGGAAACACCGGAACTCGGTGAAGTCGTCGGCGGCGACATGCAGGCCGCCCTGTCGCGTGTCATGTCCAAGAACCCCGATCTTGCCGCTGCCCGTGCTGCGGAAATCTCCGCAGGACACCGCGTGACAGAGGCAAAAGGCCGGTTCGGTCCGAAGGTTTCGGTCCGCGCCCGCGCCACCACCGGGGAAGACGTCTACTTCTTCTTTGAAGACCAGATCAGCGATGTCGGTGCCTTTGTGCGCGTGGAAGTGCCGCTGCTGACCAGCGGCCTGCGGAACGCTTCGAAACGCGAAGCCATTGCCGGGCGCAGCGCAGCAACGGCCGATGTCCGCGCGGCAGAGCTGCAGCTGCACGAAGCGGTAGCCGGCCTCTGGGGCGACATCGAAGCCCGCCGCCTGTCGCTCGCGGCAGCGGAATGGGCCGAGAAGGCGGCTGAACTCGCCGCTGAAGGAGCCCAGAAGGAACAGGAGGCCGGCATCCGCACGCTGGTCGATGCTCTGGATGCGGAGAATGAATTCCGCGATGCCCAGATCGCCCGTTACCGCGCAGCCACCCAGCTGCAGGTCGCTGAAGCGCGCCTGCTGTCCCTGTCCTCTGACCTGGAACAACAACTCGCCCTGCTTCCCTGATCCTCTCCGGCAGAAAGACATACCGGAGCATTCAGCGGGTGTGCGCCCCGCGGGCATCAGGCTGCGCGTGGACAGGCAAGGGCTTATTCCTCACCCATACCTGGAAGACCCTTGCCC
>NZ_AWFE01000086.1:0-17854 GCF_003263315.1 Hyphomonas sp. GM-8P | reverse complement strand
GGGTCGAGGCCGGCCTTGGCTGCCTGCCCCGTGTCGCCGCCGGCGGGGTCGAGATTTACAGCCGCAGGTTGACCCCCGACGAAGGCGAGGCCCGCCTCCGCCACATTCACGATGCCTATCATGCCTGCCTTGGCGACGAACTCGCCGCCCTCAGGGATATCCATGGCCATGCGGTGCTGATCGACTGCCATTCCATGCCGTCCGTCCAGCCGGGCCGCCGCGCGCTGGCCGACATTGTCTTGGGGGACCGGTTCGGCGCCTCCTGCGATCCGCGCCTGACCAGCCGCGCCGAACGGGCCTTCCGTGAACTTGGTTTCAGCGTGGCGCGCAACGCGCCCTATGCCGGCGGCTACACGACAAGGCGCTATGGCAAGCCTCGGCGCGGCGTCCACGCCCTCCAGATCGAGATCAATCGCGGGCTGTACATGGATGAGCATTCCGTCGAGCGCCTCGACCGGTTTGACGACGTCGCCGGGGCCATTGAGGTTGTCATCTCCAATTTGCTGGATACGGCGCTGATTCTGCCAAAGGTGTAATTTTTCACCTACGCCCGTTTTTGCGAAAAACCGCCCATGCAACCTGGCATGGCAGCTTTGCACGGCTCAAATAGAATTCCGGGACGGCATCCGGTTTCGTGGTTAACAGCCGCATTCGGCGGGCCGGAATGTCCACCACGCCTGTCTGGGCTGTGGAACTCAGGCAAACCGCCTGAAAATTCCGGTAAAATTCAAATAAAAACAGTGAAAATAGGCTTTGAACAAAAAAAGGGCCGCGCTGTGAAGCGCGGCCTTGAAGTCAAAGGGAGGAAACGCCAGAGGCGTCTGCACCGAAGTGCAAGACCAGATTTATGCTGCGATGCACAAACGAGCAAGGGACAGGCTGCCGCAGGTATGAACTTTCATAAAACTGCCCGGGATTTGGGCAGTCATGCCTCCCGGCACACCGTTTGCGAGACGTTCGCTGCAAACACCGAAACGGGACACCTCCTGTCCCATGCAGAGACCGCCCGGAGTAAACACATGGCTGATGAAACAGACCTGCACGTTGGCAAACGCCTTCGCCGCCGCCGCCGTCTGCTGGGCATGACCCAGCAAGACCTAGCGACCCAGGTGGGCGTGCGCTTCCAGCAGATCCAGAAATACGAGTGCGGTGCCAACCGTATCACGGCGTCGCGCCTCTTCGAACTGGCCAAGGCGATGAACGTGTCGGTCCAGTATTTCTTCGACGGCATGCCCGCCAGCGGCGCACCGGATGCTGCAAACGATGCCGAGCGCCTCGAAAGCGATATCCTCAGCCAGAAAGAAACGCTGGAGCTGGTCCGCGCCTATTACCGCCTCGACGAGCGTCCGCGCCGTCGGCTGCTGGAACTGGCAAAGGCGCTTGAAGGCGACACATCCGGTCACGGCGCCGCCTGATCCGGCTTTACTTTTACATGCTTGACCGGCCGGGCTGCTTGGGGCCTAGCTGGTCGCATGAGCCCTGATTTCAATCTCGACGAAGATCTCGCGCTCGCGAATCGTCTTGCCGATGCGGCCTGGTCAGCGATCCGGCCGCATTTTCGTGCACTCAACAGCATCGACAACAAAGCCGCCGCCGGTCAGTCCTACGACCCGGTGACCGAGGCAGACCGCGCCGCCGAAAAGGCCATGCGCGACATCATTGCCCAGGAACGCCCGCAGCACGGCATCACCGGCGAAGAATTCGGAGAGTCTCCCTCCTCTTCCGGTTGGCGCTGGGTGCTCGACCCGGTCGATGGCACACGCGCCTTCGTCGCCGGCCTGCCGGTCTGGACCACGCTGATCTCTCTGGTGGACCCGCTGGGCTTCCCCGTGATCGGCGTGATCGACCAGCCGGTTCTGGGCGAGCGCTATATCGGCTGGCCGGGCGGCGCGGTGCTGCAGACGCCCGGCGGACGCAGCCCGCTGAGAGTGTCGGACATCCCGTCGCTGTCGGAAGCCGTGATCTCCACGACCGACCCGTTCATCCTGACAGGCCCGGAACAGCAGGCATGGTCAGAGCTTCGCGGCGCCTCACGCCTCGCGCGCTACGGCCTCGATGCCTATGCCTATGCCCGCCTTGCCGGGGGCACCGTGCATCTGGTGGCGGAGACCGGCCTTCAGGCCTGGGACGTCGCGGCCCTGATCCCGGTGATCACCGGCGCAGGCGGCCACGCGACAGACTGGACCGGCGCCCCCGCCAGCCTCGGCGGACAGGTCCTGTGCACGGCCAGCGACGCTCTCATGGACCAGGCCCTCGCCCTGCTCGAGCCCGCCGCGGTCTAAGTCCGGCCTAGTCGCCTATAGTCCGGTATGGTCATGCGTGGTCATGGCGTAGCCGGATTTTGCCCTCTGTTGATCATTCCCCACCCGCGTCACGCCCGATGGCTGAAAGCCATCTGGGCACCCATCTCTGAAAGACGCGGCATGTGCGTCATTCCATGACGTGCCCGGGGCATCGTCCGGAGACGGGTCCCCAGACCGCTGGGCGGCCGGGGATGACGCATATGGAAAGCGATCCACCACTTCAGCCATCTGATCCTGCCGCAATCATTGCCGCGAAAGCAATTCCATCCGACACCTCCGTGTCCGGATGTATATTGGGCAGCATGTCGTTCCTGCAGTCTCCCGAAGGCTTCCCGCCGCATCTCGTCTGCATCTGGCCGCTGGTCTGGTGCCAGCTGCTTCCGCGTCGCGGTGCGGGCGGCCTATGGGCAGGATGCGCGGTATTGGTGCAGCATCACCCCGAATGGACGGGTATTCCTGACCTGCATTCACTTCGGCTTGAAAGACAAGGCGGCGAACGACTGGCTGAAGCCGCGCGAGCATTTCAATGACCGCCTCGCTGCCGCCTGCGATGGACGCGCGGCCATGCCTGCCTATGCGCAATTTTGCGGCCACCCGGACGCGCACGCCGGCTTCGCGGCTGCCACGCGCCTGCCGGCCTGGGCGGGTGCCCTCCCCTTGCCGGAAACCTGACGCGGGGTCTGATCCTGAAAACCAGTTTTCCTTCCAAGCGCCTTTACGGGCGTTGCACGTGCTGGCGAAGGGCGCTGTCCCTTGACCCCACAAAGGTTTTCTTCAGCCAACGCTGAAGCGGAACCTCATAGAAAACCGTGGCGGCGTGTGTAACCAAGGCCGCAAACACGGCCATGAAGACCACATTGAAGGTCTGCCCCGTGCCAAGCTTGGCGAGCACAACGCCCGCCCCCATGAAGAGCGGTACGTGCAAGATATAGACCCCGTAAGAGACCTGCCCCAGCCAGCGGCAGGCGCCGTCCGCGACCCGCCAGATGCTGGCCTGCGCCGCCAGGTAAACCGTCACCGGGATCAGGACCAGCGTGGCGAAAACATCGAACCCGCGCCGATAGGCGTCCGGCGCCGGGAAAGCGAGGATGAAAAGGAACAGGGCGAGCGGCAGGAGGACCGGGACTTTCCCGATCCGGCGCCAGGCCAGAAGGTCGTGAATCGCCACCCCGCAAAAGAAGGAAAACAGCACGCGGGAGAGCCCGACATCAAAGTCCGACCAGAGCCAGCCTGCGCCGAGCAGGTCTGCATGGAACACGGACACGCCGACCCAGACGGCGCAGATCGCCAGGAAGCCAAGCCTCAGCCGGGCGCCCACCAGCAATGCGCCGATCGCCCAGGCCGCATTCGCGACGAGTTCGAAGAACAGCGACCATGCCGGTCCGTCAAAGGGAAACAGGGCATCATTCGGCGGCACCGCACCCAACGTGCTGGGCGATGGCAGGAACAGAACGCCTGAAATGGCCGACGGCACGAAACTTCCGGGCTCCACTTCGCCCCAGCCTCTCAAGGCAAAAGCGAGGGTCACCGCCATGCCGATCATCAGACCGAGCAGGTAAAGCGGATAAAGCCGGATAATCCGCAGCTTGAAAAAGCGCGCCACTCCGGCCCGGTCCTTCACCATGTCGCTATAGGCCATGGCCAGGACGAGCCCGCTCAGCACGAAGAAAAAGTCGACGGCCAAGTACCGGCCGGACAGGAGCTGTCGAAGCGGTTCGGAAGGCACATGGTCCACAATGACAGCGAATGCTGCAATGCCCCGCATGCCATCCAGCAGGACCAGTCGCTCCTTCGATTGCCCTGCCCCCATCACCGGTTCCCCGCCTTGACCGGCAAGGCTTCTGCCTTCGCCGGAAATTCTACGATTGGAACACGATGAGTGACCCGTGCCCCGCGACCAAGTTCCTCATCCTCAAGAAATGTACCAGTCCCGCCAAACTTGCTACCAATAGCATGGAAATTGCAACCGGACTGGTCATATCCGGCCCGTCATATCCGGCTTGGCGCCGGGGTGCCGGCTGGCCAAACCGCGGAAGGCTCTAAAATGGCGAATGCCACACAATTACTCCGCCGAGGCCTGGTCGGCGGACTGAACAGGGTCGGTCTTAGCCGCCACAATCTGGCAACCGCGCGCACCTGCTGTGAACGCCATGTCCTGGCGGCTGTCGGCCAGGCCCGGCGGCGCTATATCGGGCGCATTCTCTGCTACCACTCGATCGGGCAGGAAGACTGGGGCGTCAATGATGTGACCCCGGCGATGTTTCGCAATCAGATCGAACAGGCGCTGAACGCAGGCTTCCGGTTTGTGCCCGCATCCGAAATCGTGCGGACGGGCGGCGGGGAAAAGGATCTCGCCATCACGTTCGACGACGGGCTGAAAACCGTCCTGACCCAGGCCGCACCGATCCTGAAAGACTACAATATTCCGTGGACCTTCTTCCCGGTCTCCGGATGGTCGGAAGAATGCCAGGGCCACGACGACGATACGTTCCTCTCCTGGCGCGAAATCGAAACCCTGATGAAGGAGGGTGCGGAGATGGGCAGCCATTCCGCCACCCACCCGCAGTTCCAGACGATTGGCCGGGACCAGATCATCGATGAGCTCGCCGGCTCGCGGGAGCTTTTCCAGAAGCGCCTCGGCATTGCCCCGGACTCCTTCGCCATCCCCTTCGGACAGTCGGGCAACTGGACGAAGACGGCGCATGACATCGCGCTTGAAGCGGGGTATTCGACCATCTTTGCACAGGCAGAAGAAACGCGCCCCACCGATACGGTCGCGAGAACCTTCGTTACCAAATTTGATCACGAATTCATTTTCCGGGCGATCCTGAAAGGCAAGTTTGACCGGTGGGAGGAATGGTTCTGAGCCTCCCGGATCCCGGCCTGCAGGCACCTGCCTGAGACCGCCGGAGTCACATCAACAAACCCCGCCGCGCCCCGTCGATCAAACTCCGGTGGCACGCGACATACAGAGTAAAGTCTTTTGGAGGATATTCAGTGGAAGGTGTGCGTGGACGTCTGGCGATCGGATCGCTCTGGACCGCAGGTATCCGCGTCTTCATCAATCTGCTGGGCGCTGCCAACACGCTGGTCCTCGCCCGGCTGTTGACGCCTTCCGATTTCGGCCTTGTTGCCATCGCCACCATCGTCTTCACGATCGTCAACGCCTTTACGGAACTGTCTCTCGCCTCGGCCCTGATCCAGCATCCGGACCCGAAGCGCAAACACTTCGATACGGCATGGACGCTGAACGTCATGCGGGCCCTGATCGTTGCCGCTATCCTGTTCTGCTCAGCGCATGTCATCGCCATCGTATTTGGTGACAAACGGCTGGTCCTGATTACCTACGCGCTTGCGTTTACCTCGCTGGTCACCGGCATGGTGAACCCGAAGATGGTGGAGTTCCGCCGACGACTGTCCTTCCATCAGGAAATGTTCGTCGAACTGGCCAACAAGCTTGCCGGCCTGATCGTTGCCATCACCATCGCCGTGCTTTTCCGCACTTATTGGGCAATCGTATTCGGATTGCTGGCCGCCCAGCTCACCGGCACCCTCCTGTCCTATCTCCTGATCCCCTACCTGCCCCGCTTCTCCCTGATCCACTGGCGGAACCTCTTCTCCTTCTCCAGCTGGCTGGCCCTGAGCTCCGGCTTCAATGCCATCAACTACCGGGCCGACCAGCTGATCGTCGGCGGCGTGCTCGGCACGTCGTCTCTCGGCCAGTACACGGTCGGGGACAATCTCGCGTCGCTGCCGGTGAGGGAATCCACCACTCCCCTTTCCTATGTACTCTTTCCCGCGTTCTCCAAGGCGCAGGATGACAAGCCCCGCCTGAGGGACATGTATTACCGGGCGCAGCGTCTCCTGGTCGCAGTCGCGTTGCCTGTGGGCGTCGGATTTGCGCTTGTTGCCGAGCCGCTGGTCCATCTGGTCATGGGGCCGGAATGGTCATCCGCCGCGCTGGTGATCCAGATCCTGAGCACGATATTTGCGCTGCACGCTTTCTCCATGCCGCTGACCCCGCTTGCGATGGGTGTGGCCCGCACGCGCATGCTGTTCAAGCGAGACGTCGTGAACCTGCTGGTGCGGTACCCGTTGATCTTTGCCGGCCTGTTCTCAGGCGGTCTTCTTGGCCTGTTGCTGGCCCGGTGTGTCAGCGGCTTGTTCGGCGTCATGCTCGACATGTATCTGGCCCGGATGCTGGTGCAGGCATCGCTTATTCGGCAAGTACGGAACAGCGCGCGTGCGCTCACTGCGACACTGGCCATGGTACTGACAGTATGGGGACTGGAAAGTCTCGGTGTGGACGGGTCGAACCTGCTGGAAATTGCGTGCCTGGTATTTGCCGGCGCCATCACCTATTTCGGCATCACCGCCATGCTCTGGCTCTGGTCCGGCCGTCCGGCAGGCCCCGAACAGGAGGCTATGGAGATGTTCCAGTTCCTGCAGAGACGGTTGCAATCCCGGCACGTCACCGCCGACAAACCTGAACATTCCAATTCCGTATGAACGTCCTGCACCAGATCCTCAAACCCGGAGCCAGCCCCGCGTGACCCGACAGCACATGCCCGCAGAAGATTTTGCGCTGCTGCAGACGCAGACCGGCGAAGTCACTGCCATCCTGGACACATACATTCCGGAAGGCCGCCCGGTCGCGATCCTCCAGTTTCCGCTGGACGGCAATGTCGGCAATCACATGATGTGGCTCGCCATCTCGAACTACCTGGCCGAAAACCGGTCCCATCCGGCCTATGTCGCGCATGAGTGGGACTTCGACCTTGCCGCGATGAAGCGGGCCATCGGCGAGGAAGGTGTCATCCTGTTTATCGGAGGGGTAACGGTTTCGCGGCTCTGGCCCGGCCATGCGGAGGTCAAGCGGACGGTGGCGCAGGCGTGTCCGCACAACAGGCTGATCTCCCTGCCATCGACCATGCTGTTCGTGGATGAGGAAGACCGGCAGGCGGCCGCCACCATCTTCGGAGACCATGACGATGTTATCATGATGGCCCGCGATCCGGTCAGCGGCGCGTCGGCGCAAGAGGTCTTCCCCGCTCACATATCTGTCGTGACGAGCCACGATTCGACCTTCATGTTGCCGCCGCAATCACGTGGAAGCGGCAGGCCGGAACACGATATCATCTGGCTCGCGCGGGACGATCAGGAAGGGATGGGCACCTCGGTTCCTGGAAATGTCCATGTGTTCGACTGGCCCGAACTCGGCACGGGGTCGGCAAGCGTTTTGGCCGCACGCGCCAGCATGAAGTTTCGCAGGCAATTCCCGGCCCTGTACAAACCCGCCAATGCCATGGTCGGCGCATCCTATCGGGGCATCACCCGGCATGTGATGGAGACCGGGCGCAGACTGATGGATGAGGGCAAGGTGCTGGTCACCGACCGGCTGCACCCCCATGTGCTGGCGGCGTTGCGGGGCCAGCCCTGCGTCCTGCTTCCGGATCGGTTCGGGAAAAACCGCGCCGTGTGGGAATATTCAAGTCGCAGCTACAGCACGATACATTGGGCAGACACTCCCGAAGAGGCCCTGGCGCGCGCAC
The DNA here is from genome assembly GCF_003263315.1 of Hyphomonas sp. GM-8P. Lineage (NCBI taxonomy): Bacteria > Pseudomonadati > Pseudomonadota > Alphaproteobacteria > Hyphomonadales > Hyphomonadaceae > Hyphomonas > Hyphomonas sp. GM-8P. The sequence continues at coordinate 9,999 of NZ_AWFE01000086.1, read as the reverse complement.
GCGAACTTGCCGCGGCAGAGTGAGGCCCCAGAATACTGGGCTCAGAGTACCTGCCGTTCAGCGATTTTCGGATCTGGCAGCCAGCCGAATGTCTCACCGGGATTGAACGGATTGTGAGGCTCAAGCTTGCGCTGCTTTCCAGTCAGCTTTCGCAAACCTGTCAGGACTCGCTTACCGAGCTTGCGCTTGATCTCAAATCGCTTCCAGGCCTGCGCCTTTTGCCAATCCGGGCTGATCTCCTTGGCAAAATCAGTGCAGATTTCCACGCCCTTGTCATCTCCACGCTCAAGCGCCATCCCGGCAAGCCAGGCGGATTCTTCAAGGAGACGATCAGTCGAGACCTTTTTCCATTCAGCCGCCTTCGGCAGATTGGCGCCATGGACGTTCAGAATTATGCTGAGCGCCTCATACTGCTCTCTCAGGTCACTCAAAGGGCGATACGTAAAGCCCGAAGACATGTTGCTTTCATGGCGGCGATAGAATGCCTGCACCGTGTTGAGCACGCCAACATCAGCGACCGTGGAAATTCTCATCCAGATCTCCACATCGCAGGTAGCAGGCAAATTGGGATCAAGCCCGCCAAGCTGTTGTTGAACCGAGGTGCGAACCATTGCGCTCGGCGAGGCCGTCGGGCACCAGGAATCACAGCACCGGTCGATATAAGCGTAACCGGGAATCACCTGGTATTCGACCGGATCAGGAAGCCTTTCCTCTTTGATGTCGCTGTCGTTCGAAAAGACCCGGGCAAGCCCGTAGACCATGCCGACATTGGGATGCGCGTCCATAATCCGCGCGGCCCGGGATACGGCACCCTCACACAGCAGATCATCTGCTGAGAGCCAGATGGAGTACTTCGCGGTCGCCCATCCCATCAGCCCGACATTGGACGTGCCCACGAGCCCTTTGTTGGTCTCATTCCGGATGTATTCGACCTGCGGATGCTCTGCCGCCAGCCGCCGCCCGACCTCTTCTGTATTGTCCGGCGAGCAGTCGTCCACGATCAAGGCCCGGATGATCACGTTTTCCTGCTGAATGACCGACTGGATGCAACGCTCCAGATAGTGGGCATAGTTGTAGCAAGGGATAACCACATCGACTGTTGGCAGATTCTCGGCGGGCATAAAGAGGTTGGCCTTTATCGTTTAGCTTGTTCCAGGCCGGACGAGCACCAGCACAGTTTCAAATCGCCCCGAAGCGCTCGGCTTGTCGTCACCATATCTCGAACAGAACAGCGCAGGTCAGGGGCAGACGAGCAATACTCACACATCTCCATAAGTGGTTGGAAGCCCGAAAATTCCCCAATTGCCAGAATCGCGCACCAGAGCCAATACGGCCGTTTCAGTCACACGACAAAAGAAATGAGGCCAATTCTATCGGCGAAACGGGCACATCACCCTAACTTGTCGCATCGATAAGTGCGGTCGCCACGGTCTGGATTTCGTCATCCGTCATCTGATGGTAGAGGGGAAGGATGATGCGCTTGTCCTGGCAGGCTTCGGAATTTGGCAGCGGGGCCCGCAAGGGCGCCGACGAATACACCTCTTCCCGGTGGGCGCACATGATGCCGCGCCGGGTGGAGATCTGCTTGTCGAGCATGGCCTGCATCACCGCACGCTGGTCGCAAGTGCCTGGAATACGCACCGAAAAGCTCTGCCAATTGGAACGCGCCCAGATGGGCTCTTCTGGCAAGCCGATCCATTGGGCATCGGCCAGATGGCGTTTGTATTTGTCCGCAATTTCGCGGCGGCGCTGAACGACAACCGGCAGGCGCTTGAGCTGTTCCCGCCCGACGGCGGCCTGAATGTCTGTCATGCGGTAATTATAACCGAGAATGGAGTGATTTTCGAAAATCACTGAATTCGCCTTGTGCCGCACCGTGTCCGGCACACTCATGCCATGCTGGCGCAAGAGCCGGCACTTGGCCGCCCAGTCCGTATGGGGCGTTGTGATCATGCCGCCGTCGCCGGTAGACAGGACCTTGCGCGGATGGAACGAGAAGACAGCAGCGTCTCCGCGGCAACGCCCGACCTTCTCCCACTCCCCATTCCACAGGATTTCCGCACCTGCTGCGCAGGCGGCGTCCTCAATGACGAATAGATTGTGCTTTCGGGCAATTGCGACGATCGCCGACAGGTCCGCTGGCATGCCCATCTGGTGAACCAGAAGAATCGCCTTGGTTTTGGCTGTAATGGCCGGTTCGATGAGGGCGGGATCCATGTTGCAGGTCGCCGGTTCAACATCGATGAAGACGGGCTCGGCGCCGCAGTATTTTACCGAGTTGGCCGTGGCGATATAGGAGTGGCTGACCGTGATGACTTCGTCGCCCGGGCCGACACCCGCGGCAAGCAGGGCCAGATGCAGACCGGTCGTGCAGTTTGACACAGCAACGGCATGCTCGGCGCCCATATAGCCTGCGAATTCGCTTTCGAAGGCGGCAACTTCAGGCCCCTGAGTGACCCAGCCGGAAAGGATGACACGGGATGCCGCATCAGCCTCTTCCTGGCCCATCAGGGGTTTGATGATCGGGATCATTCAAACATGTCCTTGTTCGCCCGCCACCAGGTGACCAGGCGGCGCAGACCCTCTTCCAGATCCACTTCGGCCTTGAAGCCCAGCATACGCTCCGCCTTCGACGTATCGGCCAGACGCCGGGCAACAGGGTTCACGCTGCGCTCTGGGCCATATTCCGGAACCATGGACGGATCAGCCCCCATGACCTGCATCAGTGAGGCTGCGAGGCCGTTGAGATTGGTTTCGACGCCTGACGCGACATTGAAGACTTCGTCCGATGCATCTGACTTCAGGGCCAGAACATTCGCTCGCGCCAGGTCTTCGATGTAGATGAAATCCATGGATGTGGAGCCATCGCCGAGAATGAGCGGCGGCGTACCCTGCTCGATCCGCTGCATCCAGCGCACAAGGACTTCCGTATACTTGCCATGGATATCCATACGGGGGCCGTAGACGTTGAAGTAGCGCATCGCGACATAGTCGAGGCCGTACATGTCATTAAAGGAACGCAGCAGGCCTTCGAGCATCATCTTGGATGCGCCGTACCAGGTGCGGTTATTGTAAGGGTGGTGCTCTTCCGTCGTCGGAAAGGTGTCAGCCATGCCGAGAATGGAGGCCGATGACGCGGCGAGCACTTTCTTCACGCCGGCCTTCTGTGCCGCCTCAACAACATTGTAGGTGCCGTCGCACATGACTTCCATGGCTTCACGCGGCTCAGCGGCGCAAGCCGTGATGCGTATAGCTGCCATATGGATGACGGCGTCCATGCCCGCTGTTGCCGATTCTATGGCCGCCTGGTCCCGGATATCGCCTTTGACGAGCTCGACACGGTCATCCTTCAGGATCTCCTGAACATTGCGCATGGAACCGCGGACAAGGTTGTCGAAGATGACAATCTTTTCCGGGTTTTCGTTCGCGAGAAGCTGATCAATAGTGGTTGAGCCGATGAGGCCGCATCCACCAGTTACAAGGATTTTCGCACCCTTTAGGTTCATTGGTCTTGTGCCTTGTCATTGATTGGTGGCCAGCGCGGGCGGCGCCGTTCGAGCCGTATCTGGTTCAGACGTTTGCTGCTGTTTCCTGCTGCAGGCGAATCACTGCGTTTGCAACGACTTCCTGCTGATCGGCCGTAAGTTCCGGGAACATCGGCAAAGACAGGACTTCCGCAGCTGCCATTTCCGCATGCGGGAACTGGCCGTGTTTGTAACCAAGAAACTCAAATGCCTTCAATTCATGAAGCGGGAACGGGTAATGAATGCCCGTCGATACCCCGGCCTTGGTCAATTCCTCAATCCAGCGCTGACGATCCGGTGTGCGGATCGCGTAGACATGGTAGACGTGACGGCGGTCTTCCGCTTCAGCCGGGATCTGAACACCAGTACCTGCAAACAGGTCACGATAACGTTTCGCGGCTTCGCGGCGCTGCTCGGTCCACGTCTCGATATACTTCATCTTCACGCGCAGGACGGCCCCCTGGATACCTTCCATCCGCATATTGTAACCGATGATCTCGTGATGGTATTTCTGCTTGGCACCCCAGTCACGCAGCATACGGACCTTCTCGTCAATCGCTGCATTGCCGGTGACTGTCATGCCGGCCTCCCCTGCAGCACCCATGTTTTTTCCGGGATAGAAAGAGAACCCGGCAAGGTCTCCAATAGAGCCAGCCCGGCGGCCTTTGTATTCGGCACCGTGAGATTGTGCCGCATCTTCCATCACGATCAGGCCATGCTTTCTGGCGACCTCCATGATCGGGTCCATGTCAGCCATCTGGCCATACAGATGAACCGGCACAATCGCTTTCGTGCGTGGTGTAATGGCCGCTTCAAGTGCGGCCGGGTCCATCGTGAAGGTGACCGGGTCGATGTCACAGAAGACGACTTTCGCCCCGGTATAGTGAATTGCCGATGCCGACGCGATGAAGGTATGCGGTACCGTGATCACTTCGTCACCGGGTCCAATTCCAGCTGCCAACAGGCCCAGGTGCAAGGCGCTGGTGCCACTGTTCACGCCGATCGCGAACTCGTTTTCGCAATAATCGGCAAAGTCCGTCTCAAGCGCCGCGACATCCGGGCCGAGGACAAAAGAGCAATTCTCAAGCGTCTTCAGAACCGCCTGATCAACTTCTTCCTTGATCGACTGGTACTGGGCTTTCAGGTCAACAAACGGGATCACTTGCTCGCTCCATTGCGGGAAAGATGAACAGTTTCGCCGCGCCCCCGCATGGAACTCGTAGCGGCTTCAATGACTTCGACCATCCGCAGACCGAACTGGCCGTCGGAAATAGAGGATTTTCCTGTGGCGACGCAGTCGCAGAAATGTTGGGCTTCGACACGCAATGCTTCGACATTATCGACTTTTGGCGCCCACATGTCTCCTGTCCGGTAGCCGACGCGCATCTCGTGAATCTGCTTGGGATCATCCGTAAAGGACACGCCCTTGTCGTAGATCTTCAGCTTTTCGGAAGGCTGGAGTTCGTCGAACGTGATCATCTTCTCGGTGCCACCGATCAGAATGTTGCGAACCTTCACAGGCGCGAGCCACGACACGTTGACGTGTGCAATGAAACCGGAATCGTAAAACAGCGTAATGAAAGCGAGGTTTTCCGGTGTACCCGGATAATGATTGATGCCCGAAGCAGAGACGGCAACGGGATGCTCCCCGAACACATAATCCAGGATTGAGAAGTCATGGACAGCCAGGTCGGAGATGACATTCACATCACGCTGGAACAGGCCAAGATTGACTCGCGTCGAGTCATAATAGAGCGACTTGCCGAGTGTGTTTGACTGAACAAGCTCGCGCATCTTAACCACCGGACCCGTATAGATGAAGGTGTGGTCGATGTGCAAAGTCAGGCCGCGCTTTTCGGCTTCGTCAACCAGCGCGCGGGCCTGCAGAGAGGTTTCCGTCATCGGCTTTTCCAGCCAGACATGTTTGCCCGCCCGGAGAGCCGCCAGAGCCAGCGAAAAATGTGTCGAAACAGGCGTTGCAATTGCGATGGCATCAATCTCCGGGTCATGGATCATTGCCATCGTGTCGGTCGTCGTTTTGGTCGCCGGGTATCGCTTGGCAACAATGTCCAGCACTTTCGGATTAAGGTCTGCGACTGTGTGAACGCGCGCTTCATCCAATTCGGAAAAGTTGCGGACAAGGTTCGGCCCCCAATAGCCGTAACCGATAACACCAATATTCAACACGGACTTCTTCCCCTTGTTCGCTTCACCGTCTGTCGCGGTTTTCGCCTTCGCGGCACCCGGTTCTCCGGACGCTTCTTTGATTTTTTCATCCATTTTCACGGACATCACCCACCACCTTTGCTGGCACCCCAGCCACAATTGCATAATCCGGAACATCCCTGATAACGACCGCACCTGCCGCCACCAATGCCCCCTCCCCGATTGTAACGCCGCACACGATCGTCGCATTCGACCCGACGGAGGCCCTGCGCTTTACCCGCGTCAGTTCGAGCGTCCAGTCAGCATCCGTCTGCGCAGACCCATCCGGGTTGGTCGCGCGAGGAAAACGGTCATTTGTGAACATGACACCATGCCCAACGAAGACTTCGTCCTCAATCGTCACCCCTTCGCAGACAAATGAATGCGAAGATATCTTGCACCGCTCCCCGACAGCTGCCCCTTTTTGAATTTCGACGAACGCCCCGATCTTCGACCCGTCACCAACCGTACATCCGTAAAGGTTGACCAAATCGGGATGATGTATCGTGACCTCGCCCTGCAGCGTTACATTTTGCGAAATTGGCATCGCTGATCCTTACTCCGGGAGGGTGTGTATTTCATATGCAAGTTTCGAGCTAGGGTTTGTTTATGAAAATTCCCTAGATTGATCCGCTTGGCTGTCACATTTGAGCGGTTCAGGGGTTGGACGTCCAGGTAAATGCGAAAGTCTGGAAGGCATGGTCGATCCATGAACATTTGGCATGGAAACCGGAAACCGGACGGGTCCCGAAACAGGACAGATTAAAGCGCCGGAGGAGCATTCGGCACCTGACCGAATGAAGCACCACCTGCGCCACCCTGGATTGCACTCACGGGCTGGGATCACAGCTGCCAGGCGGCGTATTAGAGAGTCTTCCGACAAGTGTTTCACACTTGTCCAGCGTCAGGGGCCCGCCACTTCATACCCTTGGGCACGCAGAAGCTCGATCACGCTGTCCTTACCGGCAAGGTGCCCTGCACCGACAGCGATCAGCACTGTGCCGGGTTCGTCCAGCATCGCCTCGACTTTCGGGACCCAGTCCTGGTTCCGTTCTTTCAGAAGCGCATCATAAATGGCTTCCGACCCCATCATTTCGGGATTGGACATCAACGCGGCGAGACCCGCGACATCACCGTCCTCCCATTCATCAACCAGGACATCCAGCATCTCGCTCCCCTCCTCCACCGATTCAGCAGAAGAAATCAGGAAGTCGACCTGCTCATCGTCCGGCAGGTTGGCGAACCGGCCAAGCTGTTCCTCGATGGTTTCGAGATAGGCGAAGTCCTTGCCGGCAGCCTTGCCTTCGCGCTCCAGCACCTGCTCCACGCCGGCGTTCGGATCGAAGCCATCCTTCTGCATCTGCAGAACGGACAGGTTCACGGCCGCATACCAGGGCCTGAATGTCTCCATGGCGCCAAGGGGAAAGCCAAGATAGTCGAGCGCGGCTTTGAGTTCCTCGGTTTCTGCCTCGTCCAGCAGGCTGGTCAGCTGGCGGCCATCGGTGAACAGGGCGTGGCTGGAAACGAAAGCCATCATCTCGCTGGCGGCATCCGGGCTCGACACATCGGCCTCGAAGACCAGCGTATCGGCTTCTGCCAGCGCGATATCAATCTTGTCGGAGCGCCAATCGAGCTCCGGCCGCAGGAAATGGACCGTGCCCATGATGTGGATGGTGGTATCCTCATCAGCGAGCGTCCAGACGGCCGGCTCGCCGGCGCCGCGGCTCGCCTTGGCAGCCGCCAGGGCCTCTTCATAAAGCGCCTCTTGCCTTGCCTTCAGCTCGGCCCGTTCGGCTTCCGACGACCGGTCTACAGGTGTTCCCGGCTTGCTTTCGACGGTACCGCTTTCGCCGCAGCCAGCCATAGCCAGCATCATAACCGCTGCCGCCCAACCTGTTCGCTTCATGGAGAAACACCTCTTCTACCCCGCCAGCCGATACCCTAGACCGGGCCTGCGTTCCGGGAAAGCACCGCAACTGCAGCCGCTGCCAGCCGCACTGCGGCATTGCGCTGTCGCGCAGCTTGGCTTATTCACCGGCCTCGGCTTGGCACCCATAGCTCAGCTGGATAGAGCGCTGCCCTCCGAAGGCAGAGGTCAGAGGTTCAAATCCTCTTGGGTGCGCCAGTCTTTTCAAGGCACTAATAACCCCAACACCCAACAAAGATATAGCTGAGTAACCACATAGGAACCACCTATAGGTTATTCTCGCTCCTAATCGTACCTTCTCCCTAAGGTTTCAATGCCGTTTTCGGCTTGGGGGAAAGATATGAACCGGAAGCTATTCACAAGCGCTGCCGCATCGCTTTTGTTTTGGAATGCTTTTAGTCCAATCGCCTCGGCAGAAGATTTTCGAGCCGAGTGTTTCCAACACTACTATAATGTCGTCCGTGGCGAACCCACAGATTCTCAACACGACTATGAGTGGCAATCCGAAATCAGCGTCAAGCAAGCCGAACGCCCAGCATATCTCATTATCCTCGATCTGCCCGACCGAGATTTTGAATGGATCGACGTTGACCAAGCCCAAGCGCGCACATCCAGTTTCTATGACGGAAAAGAAAACCCCTTTTCCGTCTCCGATTCGCTGGGAGAGATTGAAGTCATGGGCACACAACTCTCGGTGACCACAACTGGAACATGGCGCGGGGAATGGACATTCGAGCTAATGGGAGACCGCCGCGCAATTCTCCGCTTCCTCTCAGCTACGAATACATTTGATGGTGTCATGATTGAAATCGCACATGCAGATTGCACTCTGTATGGCTCTCATAGCATTCTAAATCGCGACCAAAATTCTATGCCGCCTGATGGCTACTCAGAGAAATTCTGGGATGACGCGACTGAAGCGTTCATGCAGCACGAAAATCCAAACGAACAGGAGCTCAAGAGTTCGCCAGAGCCATGAACCCTACCAGACGGATGGGAACTCAATTGTTCAGGCAAATGAGCGGACTTGTGCCCTCCTCGCACCAAAGCGGCGCTAGGGAGCCAGGTTAAGGCTAAACGCGGTTTTCATCAGTAGACGTTTAATACTGTAAAAAGGCATACCGTTATGGGAACTATCCTGAACCTACTACTCGGAATCGTCTTATTTCTAGTTTCCGCATTGGCCACTTGGTTGCTGGCCCTCGGAATTGGCTGGCTGTTGAAATTTGTTTGGCAAGCCCCGGCCCATCAACGAGGAAGAGCGGGACTGATTGTCATCTTCATTTTAGAAATAGGCGTAACCGTCGCCCTGTGGGATGAGATAGCTTATGGCGTGGAACCAAGCGACTACTCCAAAATTATGTTTTCCATCTTTATGAGAGGAGTAGTTTACTACAGTATCTGGACTTTCTTCGGAGAAGAAGCGAAGCGCGAAACAGGCGCCGACCAGAATGATGAGCTGCCAGACACATTCGATTGATGCGGAATCCTCATTAGCTCCATCCGAAATTAGAATCATATGCGAGGCTGAAAATGCTCAGATTATTGCTTCTGGCAACGCTTACGCTGGTCTTATCGGGTAAGCATGCTCAAGCAGAGATGTGGAATTGCGTTGTAGATCGGAAAATCGATTCCGAACGCGTCTATACTGATTCTGACATTCAAAAGTGGCAACCTCGGGCTGCGTTAATCGTGACCGATGCGGGCGCAATCATTGCACGCTGCGGCTTCAGCATCGCTTCTGGAAACAGGGAAACCTGCGACTACTATGATGCAGACAGAATTGAGCAGGACCCGGTCGTGGGAGTTATTAAAGCTTACTACTTCAGAGGCCAGATGGATTTGCAAATTTACCCGAACCAAGACGGCACAGGGGGTACATTCGTCGAGAACAACGGTCGAGGCACAATTTCATTTGGTCCTTGCACAGTAAACTGATTTAATTCGACTAATGGAACCAGAAAGCTGACTACCCGAGAGGTTGACACCGGGGTCGATCGCCAATCAGATAAAATTTCTAAAGCGAGAATTGGGAGCGGGCTCTAATGCTAGAAACGGAACTCTACACGCCGTTTCTACAATTCCTGAATTTGACCTTCGAGCCCTCTTGGTCCCCTTTGTCGGGGACCAAAGAGTTTCACTCGCAAATTGTCACAGATCAGCAACAGGCTGGGACGTGGTCAAATCCAGACTTGATTACTGTAAGGTTCTGGCAGCCTGAAATATTGTTTGGAGCCCGGATGTTAGTCCGAACCTACGAACTGAAAATCGAAGGCGCCTGCGATACTCAAGCAATCCACCAAACCTTAGCGCAGTAACCGTCCGGTCTCCCCGCCCTTGCGG
>NZ_AWFE01000085.1:0-17866 GCF_003263315.1 Hyphomonas sp. GM-8P | reverse complement strand
TTGCCCGCTGGCACATGCGCACCGGGCGGGACGCACTGATGGCGGTCGACTGTTTTGGTAACATCGAACCGACTTTTGTGGCCGATGCCCCGCCGCCCTATGATCTCTATACATATGAAGAACCGCGTGTTGCGGCCTGTCCGGCCGCTGGTGCTGGCGGAAACCTAAGCGCCCTCGGCCCAGCGGCGAATGAGGTTGTGATAGATGCCTGTCAGGCGGATGACTTCCGGGTCCTTGTGGCCCTTCTCCGCCACCAATGCCTGGATCGACTGGTCGAGATCGAACAGCAGGGTCCGCTCACCATCGTCGCGCACCATGCTCTGCAGCCAGAAGAAGGAGGAAATCCGCGCGCCGCGCGTGATCTCGCTGACGGAGTGCAGGCTGGAGGCCGGATAGAGGACGAGGTCTCCGGCTTCCAGCTTCACTTCCTGCGCCCCGAACAGCGTCTCGATCACCAGTTCGCCGCCGTCATAATCTTCCGGCTCGGTCAGGAACAGGGTGCAGGACAAGTCGGTCCGGATCCGCTCCGGCGAGTTCTTGACCGAACGGATCGCATTGTCGACATGGGCGCCGAAACTGTCGCCGACGACATAGCGGTTGAACAGGGGCGGAAACACTTTCTGCGGCAGCGCCGCCGCCAGGAAGACCGGATTGTTGCCAATGGCGACGCTCACCATGGCTTGCGCCTTGCGGGCCGCCTCGCTGTCTTCCGGCAGCTGCGTATTGCGCTTGGCTTCGGCGGACTGGACGCCCGCCGTGACGCGGCCATCCACCCACTCGGCAGCATCGATCAGCTGGCGGATGTCTTTCACCTGCGCCTTGGTCAGGACTTGGGGGATACAGATCAGCATGGGCGGACTCTACAAAAAGAATGAAAGGCGGCCCCCGAAAGGGCCGCCCCTCTTTCGGATGATCAGAAGTCGATGTCCAGTGTCACAAAGGCCGAGCGGCCCGGCGCAACATAGGAGAACGGCGTGCCGGAGCGGTAGAGCGCGTCATAGTAGAGCTCGTCCGTGGCGTTCAGAATATTGAAGGTCACCTCCATATTGTCGGTCAGCTGGTAGCCGCCGAAGACATCGAAGCGCCAATAGTCCGGCACGAAGGTCGAGCCCGCCGCGACGGTGCCGCCATATTTCTCGCTATTGTAGCCAGCCGTGCCGCCAAGGTGCAGGCGGTCGGTGAACTGGTAGCGGGAGGTCAGCGTGAAGCTCTCTTCCGAGACGTTCGGGAACATCTCGCCGATCTGCGAGGCGATGGTGCTGTCGGTCACTTCGGTCTCGAAAATTGTGAGACCGCCGAACAGGCTCCACTTCTCGGTGATGTTGCCGGCCACGCCGAACTCCACGCCGGTTACTTCCTGGTCCTGAGACCCGGCCGTCGTGGCGCCCCGGCCATTGGAAATCGGAACCCCGTCGCGGGTGATCTGGAACACAGCCGCGGTCAGGTCGAGGTGACCGCCGAGATTGTACTTCGCGCCAAGCTCGAAGGAATTGTTCTCGACCGGATCCATCGCCGCGACCAGCGCATCGCAACCGCCATAGTCGAGGGCGAAAGCGTCAAGCTGTTCGCAGGGCGGGTTCGAAGCGGAGGAGTAGCTTGCATAGATCGAGGCATTCTCGACAGGCTTGTAGACAAGACCGGCATGCCAGTTGATGAAGTCGCTGTCGGCGCTGCGATCTGGTGTCGGTGTGCCGTCCCGATTGGTCAGGCCGGTCACATCAGCAGAGTAGGTATCTGCCCGCACGCCGATAAAGGCTTCCCATTGCGGGCTGAAGGTCAGCGTGTCGAGCGCGTAGAGCGCGGCCGTTTCGGTCTCGATCGTCGGCCGGCCGGTGACTTCGGTATCGCTGCCCCACGGAATGGAATTGTCCGGATTGTCCAGGTTCAGGAGCGGATTGGAAGCCGCGCCGGTACAGGGCAGTTCGGCGCATTCCGTGAAGGCGCGCTGGCGGTTCAGCGTTTCCTCGCGCGACAGCTCGATGCCGGTGACCAGCGTGTGGCCGATCGTGCCGGTGTCGAAGCGGAAGGTGAAGCGGCTCTGGTTCGTCCAGTAGTCCGTGATCGCATCCCGGCGCTTGGCATTGGCGCTCACCGTCCGGGCGACGGGGTCCGGACGTTCCGGGGCCGAGGCTGTGTAGGCGTTCTTGCTCTGGCCATAACGGAGAGTGGAGGCAAACTCGACCTTGTCTGAGATCACCCAGTTTGTGTTGGCTGTGTAGACGTCTGCGAAGGTTTCGCCGAAGTCGCGGGAGAGGACGCCGTAGAAATTGTCCCGGTCCACGGCGAACGGACGGTTGTTTTCCGTGTCGTAGGGATGGCCCCAGTCTGGCAGGTAGTCGGTAGACAGATGGTAGTAATCGAAACCGAAAGTCAGCGCATCGGTCGGCGTCCACTCTGCGGCGGCGGCGAGGCCCCAACGGTCGTTGAACACTTCATCGCGCCCGGCGACTTCGGAATCGTGCGTCATGGCATTCAGGCGGACGGTCAGCGTGTCGGTGACTTCATGGTTCACGTCCAGGGTGGCCCGGCGGGTTGCGTCGGAGCCGAGCGTGAACTCGACATCACCCCAGTCGCCCTGGCCCGGCTTCTTGGAGACGAGACTGACAGCGCCGCCGGTCGTGCCGCGGCCGCCGAAAGCAGACGACGGGCCTTTCAGCACTTCGATCTGCTGGACCGCAAAGGTCTCGCGGGAGCCGACGCCGGGGTCGCGGACGCCATCGACATAGACATCATTGCGGGCATCGAAGCCACGGATGAAGATCCGGTCGCCGAACGCGTTGCCGCCCTCGCCGGTACCGAGCGTGATGCCCGGCTGGGACCGGAAGAGGTCACGGAAGGATTTGGCGCCGAGGTCGTGCAGCGTCTCGTCGGTGATGACCGTGATGGTCTTCGGCGTGTCGAGCAGGTCTTCCGTGAAGAGGCCGCTGGCCGAGCGGATCGCTCGATAGGGCGCATTCGGGTCGCCATAGGGGTTGGTGTCTGCCGTCACGTCGGTGACGGTGATCGTCTCGTTACGCAGTTCCGGCTCGTCGGACTCGTCTGCGAAAGCGGGGGCGGCGGCGGCGACGGCAACCGCCGCATACATACCAACCTGTGTGCGGAGGCTCCGCGGCTTGCGAATGGCTCTATTCATTTCGTTCTCCCTGAGGACCGCTTATGCAGTCGGTGGAGACGGCCTAATGAAAGTGAGAATGAATCGCAAGTAATATTGCAAATAATTCTCATACGCATTCGCATTTGTGGTTTTTGCGCAACCAGAACGGAAAACGCCCGGTCCGTTACCAGGACCGGGCGCTTGTCTGTGTGCCTGCTTCAGGCAGGCGATCAGGCGTCGAGACGCTCGATGATGATCGCAGGCGCCATGCCGCCAGCGGCGCACATGGTGACCAGACCATAACGGCCGCCGGAGCGCTCAAGCTCGTCCAGCGCGGTGCCGATCAGGATCGAACCGGTTGCGCCGATCGGGTGGCCGAGGGCCATGGCGCCGCCATTGATGTTGACTTTGTTGCGGTCGAGATCGAGGTCGCGGATGAACTTCTCGGCGACGACCGAGAAAGCTTCGTTGATTTCGTAGACATCGATGTCGCCGGTGGTCAGGCCAGCCTTGGCCAGGACTTTCTGTGCCGCAGGAACCGGAGCGTTCAGCATCAGTGTCGGGCAGTCGCCCATGTTCGCCGTGGCAACAACGCGGCCGCGCGGCTTCAGGCCATGCTTCTTCATATAGCCTTCGGACGTCATGAGTACAGCGCCGGAGCCGTCGACGACGCCGGAGGAGTTACCGGCATGATGCACGTGCTGGATCTTGCCTTTCAGTTGCGGATAGACTTTCTCGATCAGACCGCCATAGGTCATGCCCTTGTCGTCGACCGGCACGTCCCAGAACATGTTGAACACGGTCTTCAGGCCAGCGAGGCTTTCCATCGAGGTGCCTGGACGCGGGAACTCGTCCTTGTCGAGGGCGAGTGTGCCGTCGCGATTGTAAACCGGCACGACCGACTTGTTGAAACGGCCTTCCTTCAGGGCGCGGTCGGCGCGTTCCTGACTGACCACGGCCAGCTGGTCGACGGCTTCACGGGTGATGCCTTCGAGCGTGGCGATGGCGTCGGCGCAGCAGCCCTGCTGGGACTGCGGGTGCAGTTCGCGCAGGTGGAGGTTGCCGGCGTCCATCATCGGCGGGTTTTTCGGGTCTGCCGTGGCTGCCGTGTAGCTCATCATCTCGCAGCCGCCGGCCACAATGCAATCTTCCATGCCGGACATGATCTGCGCCGCAGCGAGGTTCACCGTGGTGATGCCGGAACCGCAGAAACGGTCGAGTGTCACGCCGGAGGCCTTGATGTCATAGCCGGCATCGAGGGCGGCCATGCGGCCCATGTCGGCACCTTGGGCGCCGCGCTGACTGGAGCAGCCCCAGATCACGTCGTCGACAGTGGCAGTGTCGAGCTTGTTGCGCTCGGCGATCTGGCCCAGCACGGTCGCGGCCAGGTGCTGTGGGTGCAGGTGGGCAAGCGAGCCCTTGCCGACTTTGCCGATACCGCGCGGTGTGCGGCAGGCGTCGATGATGAAGGCGTCAGCCATGATCAGTCTCCGGTTTCCTCAGTTTGTGTCACGCAGGTTTACGCGAACGTAAGGGGCAGCGGAAGTCGTGACGCCGGGGCAGAGTACCTAACGTCAATACAGTGTGATTTTGTTTATCCTATCGGATGTGGGATATTGAGCAAATGACGAGGGAGTCGAAACGCCGGACGACCAAAATGGCGTCCGGGTGGCACATCAAAGGTGCCTTCTTGAGTGTTCTGGCCCTGTTGGGCTTTTTCCCGGCGCTGGCCAGTGAGCGCCAGGTGATCCCGTTCGAGGTGAATGAATACGATCACATGGTCGTCCGTCTCGAGGTGAACGGGAATGACCGGGCGACCGGTATCATCGATACGGCCGCAACATTTCCCATGATCAACCGTCGCACGGCGCGCCTGGCTCAGCTTCCGGAACTGGATGACAATGTGCCCATGATCAGCGTGCTGGGGCTGACCGGGGAAGAAATCTATCCGGTTGTCGAACTGGATACGCTTCTCGTCGGGAACGTGGCAAAGAAGGATGTACAGGTAGCGCTGAACGTCGACCTGAATGTCACCGGAACGCAGAATGTGCTGCCGGCAAATGCTTTCGAAGGGGATGTCATCGACTTCGACTTCGAGAATTTGCGTGTCATGGTCTATGATGGACGCCCCGACCGGTCTGCCCGGCTGGTGCCAAGCTCAATGAAATACACTGACGAGAACGGCCTGATTTTCGTGGATGTCCGGATCAATGGCCGCAAAGGCCGCGCACTGGTCGATACCGGTTCCAGCGTGACCTTTATCAACAGTCGGTTTGCAGAACAGTCCCACACCAGAACCAATGAAGAGAAGACGAAGATCCTGCAGGGTGCCACAGGTGGCGACCAGTCCTTGCGGATCGCCTCTGTCCGGATGCTGGCCATCGGGGATTACCGGATGTCGGGTGTCGACATACTGGTGAGCGACCCGCCGCTGTTCAAATACCTCGGACTTGAGGAGGAGCCCGCGATGGTGCTGGGGCTGGACCTTCTTTCGTCTTTCAGACTGCAGATCGATCGCCGGCGCCAAAGGGTCGTCCTCAGCATGCCGGACAGTGGCCGTTATTCCAGCCGCGTCAATCTCAACGCCCGGGACACCCGCATTCCGGTATACTGATTACGGTCCTAGCCGAATGCGCCATAGGCGTGTGTGATGGCGAGGCTGATGCCATGCAGTGTGCGCCCGATCTCATCCAATGGATCGATGATGTCCTTATGGATCCGTTCGTAGCCATAGGAAGCGCTGCGCATCTGGCTGCCGGGTTCGGTCAGCGCCTGCAGGGGCGTGTCCTCGCTCCGGGCGCAGGGGAAGATTTCACCCAGCAGCTCCACGACCTCGGCAAAGCGCATTTCCGAGATCATGTTGACGACATCCCGGGCGCTGGCGTCATGGCGCTCTGAAAGGCGCGGCAGGCTGCCTGCGAGCGCGAAAGCCCGCATCATCAAGGCCTGGCGCACGGCATGGAGTACGTGCAGGGCGAGGCGATTCTCATGACGCTCTTCCGTCGACGGGGCATCCTCCAGCTGGGCGGTCAGGCGGTCGAACCGACGCAGGTCTACCGATAGCAGATTGGCGATCCGGTCGATTGAGACAGCGGTCTCATCTGCGCGTAGAGCATAATAGACTGCGCGATAGGCGGCAGCGCCGCTTTCGGTCTTCATCATGCGGGCATGGGCGATCCACACTCCGGGGTCGTAGACGCGGGCATAACCGCGGAGCGCAGGCAGACTGGTCAGGCCGCGGGCTTTTGCGGCGAGGAAAACGAGGTGCCGCATGCGGGGGCTGGTATCGATCAGGTTCACCAGCCGCTCGGTTTCGCGTTGCAGGGAGGAGCCGATCCCGGCGGCGGTATTCGCCGGAACACCCAGCTGCTGCAGGGTCGCATTATGGGAAATCGCGCGCAGCGAGCGTGGGCCGGAAGGGCCGGCCGCACGGCGCTTCGGACGTGACCCGGCCTTGACCGTCAGCCCACTGGAAAAGGCGCCGAGCAGGCGGCCATAATCCGGGTTCACGAACAGGCGCTCATGCCAGGCGCGCAGGGCGCGGTAGAAATCCCAGACGAGATCCGTGCGCGTATAGAACGGGTCTGTCTTCGAGGTCTCGTCCACAGGCTGGAAAGTGTGCACGCCCCAGGCCGCCATGGTTGCGTCTGCAAGGACCGGAGTAGCGAAATGGAGATAGCCATCCCCGCCCTGAAAGCTGACCTCGTGGCGCAGCTTCAGCCCGCGCATTTCTGCGCCGGCGCGGGTCCATGGTGTCAGCAGGTGATCGAAGCGTTGTTCGAATGTGCCGGGCCAGGCACCCCGCCCCATGGATTCGCCATGCGTGTTGAAGATCAGCAGGTCCACGCCGGCATTCCTGGCGGCCAGCGCCCGGGAGATGAGGTTGTGGATGCGCTCGATCGCCATGTCGGCGGCGACCTGCCCGATGAACCGTCCGGCATCGGAAAAGCCAAGCTGGATGGAGAGGTATCCACGCTGCTTCACATAGGCGAGGAATTCCGGCTCCTCCAGCAGGCGTTCGATAAAGCGCCCGCCCGTTTCAAGCGCTTCGGGGGTTTCGAACAGAGGTGAGATATCCAGCATCTCATCGACGCCATATTGGCGCGCGAGGTACAGGGCCCCCATCACCGTAGCCGGGTTCTCGCTCTCGGCGATCAGGAAGCGGATGACGGATCCGGCATCAATATGTTTCAGGATCTGGGCGCACATCATGAACTGACGCCGGGCGGTCGACTGTTCCATGAACAGATCGCCGAAATTCACTTTCACGGGTTTTGACTTGCGGGCCTTCTGAGCAAGCTCCGCCAGCGCGACCCGGCCGAGCTCCCGGTCTTCGGTCTCGAGGCCGAGATCGCGATTGATCACCGTACGAACCTGAGCGGCGTTGACGCGCAAGTGAATGCGCGCGGTTCCCAATTGCTGGGCTTCGACTTCGGCACGGAAGGCGATCAGTTCGGCGGCAAGATCGTCGCTGGCATTGCGCACGCCCTCATCGAGGCTATCCAAAACCTCCTCGGCGTCCAGAATGGTGTGCGGCGCGTGTTCAGTGATCGCGTTGGCTGCTGTGACAAGATTGTCTGCATTGGTCAGGTCCGCTGCAAATAGGGCGGCATGTTTGCGCGTCAGCGCCGCTGCCTGGCGCAAATGCCCGGCCAGCCCATCCAGCCACGCCGACTTCCCGGTTCTGGAGAGTATGTCCTGCGCGCGTGCCGCATAGCGCTCCAGCTGCATGGCTTTTTCGGTCAGGCGGAAGGTCAGGGACTGCGACCAGTGAATATCAGCCCGGCCGTCGAGGTCGTAGCCGACCCAGCACGCCAGGGTTGGCAAGGCAGGGCGAAGCGCCCGCCAGCGGTCGGGGAATCTCTTCCTCGCAATCTTGAGGATGGTCTCCGCCATCCTTCGTTGGGCGTGCGCGGCGTTTTCGAGGGCCGCCTGCACTTCCTCATGCTCTCCATGGAGGCTGATCGACTGGTTCCAGGCGCGGTTGTCGGTCTTGATCAGTTTGGCGAGACGGGTGCGGCTGGTTTTGGTAGGCTTGCTGACATGGGCGGCGAAGGCGGCGCGCAGCTCCGTCGACAGCGCAAAAGTCGGGTGGCCGGTAAAAACGAGCCCGCCACGTTCCTGCGCGATCGCGGCGGCGAAAGCTTCAAACCCCTCCTTCGCAATCTCCTCCAGGCGGGCGACCAGCGGCGCCCAGGCGGCAGTCTCATCTGCTCCGGCATGCTGGGCGCGGAAACGTTCGGCGCGCTCATTGATGAGTTCAAAGTGAACTTCATTAGCCAGTGCTGCGAGGTCGGTCTGGGTGATTTTCCCATCTTCGAGATCCCGGAACAGCGTCTGGGTCAGCGCGAAGACCGAATTGGTCATCGGGTCGATATCGATCCGCTGGGCCTGTTCCCGCAGAAATTCCTGCGCAGCATCAAGGGTCAAAGGCGGCGTGGCAGTCGTCTTGGTCATAGCCGCCAGTCAAACCGGCCTTTGAACGCAAAGTCAAAGCGGCCGCTATCTTGGCGAAACGGAAGCCTGAACCCGGTCAGGCAAACCGGGCAGGCTTGCTGGATATTCTAGCGGCGGCGGACGAACTTGATGGCGCCGAACAGGCCGGCGAGCACGGAGCCGACCCCGCCAAGGAACACCGCCAGTGGATTTGCCTGGTCTGCAAAGGCGATCGCGCGATTGAGGCCTGTCACCTTCACCGTCACCGTATTGTGGAATGTCCGCAGCGGCACGGCCGGACCGTCATCAATGGCATAGATGTCGAAAGTGAGTTCCTGATTGCCGGCGGTCAGTGGGGTGACCGACCAGCGCCAGGTGTTCTCGGTCAGCGGCGAGATGGTCTGTTGCTCAGGCGTCATTGCCTTGATAGCGAAGCCTGACCCTGACAGGCGCGCTTCCACGGTCTTGGACACCTGAGCGGTGCCCTCGGAAATATTGCCATGGCCCGGCAGGGCGTCGACCGCTGTGGAATCGCCGGTTGCATCAATGGCGAGCACCGCTTCAAAGGGGCGCTTGTACTCTGCGGTGGTGGGCGTCTCATGGGCGACCGGCACCGTCTTCAGGTTTTCGAGGAAAGCGTCGGACGGGGCGGGCGCCATGACATCCGGGGCCACTTCGATACTGGCCATGGCGCCGGCATCCGCTGCGCCGCTACCGGATACGCCTTCTGTGCCGAACATGGGCTCGTCCAGCGTCGGAGCCGGCAGTGACCGGGAAATAGACGGAACCGATGCCGTCTCGGCCAGAATTTCTTCGTCTGGGATCGGCGGCAGGGCTTCTGCTTCAGGCAGTGCTTCGACGGTCACATCATCCATCATGATCGGTTCCTCGGCGGGCATCGCCTCGACCGTCATTCCGGATTTCGGGGCATACACCTCCATCAGGCGCGAACCGCCATAACCCGCCACGAGCAGGCCAGCGAGAAGGACGAGGATGGAGAGGAATCTCAACATGGCGGTCACGTGCTCCGTACGGTGAATCCGGGGCAGACCCTAGCAGAGGTTCAGCCCCCGGGAAAACTGTTCCGAGCTGCTTCGTAGAACGCAATTGCGGCAGCATTGGACACGTTGAGGCTTTCCATGGCGGCGCTGATCGGGATGCGGGCAAGTTCGGCGCAGGCCTTGGCGACCCCGGGGCGGAGGCCCGGGCCTTCTGCGCCCAGTACGATGGCCAGTTTGCCTGCGCCTTTGACGGCCTGCGCGATGTCCGCCTCGCCCTCGCCGGCGAGGCCAACCGTGTGGTACCCCGCCTCGCCCAGCTGTTCGAGGGCACGGGAAATGTTCACGACCCGGGCCTCGGCCACGGTTTCGATGGCACCGACTGCACTCTTGGCGACGATTCCGGTGATCGGCGGGGCATTCCGGGTCTGAAGCACCAGGGCCCCGAAGCCGAAGGCAGCGGCCGAGCGGTAGATCGCGCCCAGATTGTGGGGGTCGGACACCTGGTCCAGCACGACGATCCGCTCAACGCCTTCATGGATCAGGTCTTCCAGCGCGACCGGATCCAGCGGCTCTGCACGCAGGGCGAGGCCCTGATGGACCGAACCGGGCGGCAGCCGCGGGTCGATGTCCTTGGCTGTCACAATTTGCGGCTTCGGCGCGTCGGCAGGCAGGCGGGCCGCGGCATTTTCGGTCGCGAGGAGCTCGATCAGCTTGCGTTCCGGGTTGGCCAGGGCGGCTTCGACGGCATGGACACCCCAGATCCAGACGCCAGAATCGCTGGTTGTGTGGCCCTTGTTGGGATGCCGGGGACCGGGTCGGTGACTTTGCGGCGGGGTGCCGTCCTGTGGGCGTCCCGGGCGGCCTTGTGCATTTCGCCGTCTTCCATGGTTGCGCGCCATTTGGTGTTTCCTTATAAGGCCGCTTCCGGTGTGGATCGGCGGTGCTGCGGCGCCTATGTGAAGCCCCGGTCGGACGGCGTCAACGCCGTGCAGCCCGTGAGGTCCCGTGGAGGGATGGGTGAGTGGTTAAAACCGCCAGACTGTAAATCTGGTCCGCAAGGTACGCTGGTTCGAATCCAGCTCCCTCCACCACCTCAGGCGGCTGCATGATTGCGACGCGGGTATAGCACAATGGTAGTGCAGCAGCCTTCCAAGCTGAGTATGTCGGTTCGATTCCGTCTACCCGCTCCATCCTTCATCTAATCCAGGGACTCGATCACTTCCTTTTCGTGGTGAAGTTGCGCATCTTGTTGGCCTCGATGCCCCATCCAGTTTTCGAGGTTCATGCCATCGTGGCGCAAACGGGTCGGAAAATCCCAATTGAGCCAAACAAAAAGGGGCGCCCTCAGGCACCCCTTGTCTTTTTGCTTTCTATGACCGCAGGTCAGGTCACGCTTCGCCCGTTCACCGCTCGCACCACGAAGGTCAGCACAAGGAGGGCGAGAAAGACGAAGAACAGGATCTGCGCGATACCGGCAGAAGCGCCAGCGATACCACCAAAGCCAAGAGCAGCAGCGACAATGGCGAGAATGAAAAATGCAATGGCCCAGCCAAGCATGATAGTCTCCTTTGTTGTTTCTCTTCGGCGTTGGTGCCGATGATCAGATAACGGATCCGACCAGGAAGTGTTCCGGGAAAAGATTCTGGAACCATGCCGCCTGCTGAACGTTGCTGGTGCATGGTTCGACAGAAAGGAAATATTCATGAACACCGCTAAGAATACACTGAAGTTTGCTGGTCTTGGACTGATCACGCTTATGGCTGCGGCCTGCAATACGGTTGCTGGCGCTGGTGAAGATATCCAGGCTGGCGGTGACGTGATTGAAGACTCGGCCGATGAGGTCAAAGAAGAGATGTCGAACTAAACTTTCGACATCGGGGAGGAGAGAGCGCGCCAGCCGGTGCGCTCTTTCTTTATGCAGAGTATAAAATGAATTCAGACCTTGCTGTAGGCAAGCAACAAGACTGTGCCTTTTCTTGTTTGGGTAACAGAATTCGCTTTTCCGGCTTTGAGGCACGTGAAGAGCGACAGGATGCCTGCCAGCATGAGAGACGCCAGGGCACCAAAAGCGCGCGGCCCGCGAATGCGGCCCAATGATAGTATTGTCGCCTTCCAGGTTGAGCGTACGGGAAGGTGGCAGATCGGGCTCAGGCGGGTGGTAGATGAATTAGCCATGGCTTGGAAACGCCCATAAGCCTCTCAGGTTCCGGTGTCGTGTCATGGAACATGCGTTTGGCTGGTGCGTTGGAACTCTGTTGAAGGAGATTCCGACATGAAACTCGCAGTGGTCATCAATCCCCTGTCCCGAACCGTGCCGAAAGGCGCGGCGGATGAGCTGGAAGCGGCGATCAAGGCGTCTGGCCATGATATCAAGCAATTGCATTGCGGGTCCGACGAACTCAAGAATCATGTGCGCGCGGCTGCGGGCAGTGATGCGGATGCCGTGGTCGTCTGGGGCGGAGACGGCACATTGGCCTGTGCTCTGACGGCCTGCGGCATGTCCGGTCCTCCGGTGCTCGCGCTGCCTGGCGGGACAATGAACATGTTGCCGAAACGCCTGTACGGTGATGGCGCCTGGTATCAGATTCTTGATCGCGTATTGTCGAAGCCAGATGTGGAAACAATCGCTGCAGGCAAGATTGAAAACAGACGATTCTATATCGCTACGCTGCTCGGCAGGCTGACGGGATTGGCAGAAACGCGAGAGGCTGTCCGTAAGGGAGAGCTTCGAGATGCTGCGCAGGCACTTGTCGAGGGCAACGTATTGGACATTGAGACCCGATTGCGCCTCGCCTGGAAGACAAGGGACGGCCAGTCTGGCTTGTCTGAACAAACAATCAGCGCGGTTGCCGCCGCCGTCGCGATTACCAGCGGTCCGTCCCCGGCATTTGAAGTTGCGGCAATTGATCCAGGCAGCACGATGGAGCTGTTTTCCACCGCGCTGGATGCCATGATTCATGGCTGGAAAGATGCCGGTCCGGTACAGCATGATGTGACCAACGGTGTCACGGTGCATGATCTTGGCGGCGCGGAGATCCCGGCGACACTGGACGGCGAACAAGTGAGTTTCACCTCGCCGGTCCATGTCGAATTAATCGGTCAGGCGGCCCGTGTGTTATGTGCGGAGACGAGCCATTGAGGCTTGTGCATCTCGCAGACATTCACTTCGGCGCCGCTGATCCCCGCATACTCGATGCCGCCGCCCGATATATCAAACAGATTGCGCCACACGCGGTCGTTGTGTCAGGCGACCTGACGCAAAGCGGGAAACGCCGGGAGTTCGACGCGGCCCGGCACTGGTTGCGGGGGCTCGGCCTGCCGTGTGCCTGTACGCCCGGCAATCACGACACGCCGATGTTCCAGTTGCATCACCGCGTGCTCAACCCCTTCGGGCGGTATGAGAAGTATCTATCCGAGTTTTCCTTCCCATTGCGTATGGGAAATATCCGGATCGATGGCTTGAATACGGCCCGCGGCTGGCAGGCCCGACGAAACTGGGCTGAAGGGTCCGTGGATCTTGAAGACCTGGACGGCATTCTGCAGCGGGATGCTGCCGAAGACATCCGCCTGCTCAGCTGCCACCATCCATTTATCCCGCCGACCGACACCCCGTTGCAAACAGCCACCCGGCGAGGGCACCGCGCAAGCAGCCGTCTCGGAGGCAGTCCTGTCAATGTGCTGCTCACCGGACACGTCCATGCCCCACAGGCGGAGATCATCCGTGTGCCTGATGGAGGCTATGTTGCCGTGACGTCGGGAACTCTGTCGATGCGTCTTCGCGATGTTCCGCCTTCCTTCAATGTGCTCGACTTCGATGGGAGCTTCATGAGTGTGTCTGCTCTCAGCTATGAGGGAAACAGTTTTGTGCCCAAAACAAAGAGCGCCTGGAATCTCTCGAGGATGGAACAGTTGCGTGCGCCGGGCGTTGTATCAGCGTGACTCTAAAGGGGGCACATCATCAAAGGAGATTTGAGATGCGTATGAAAATGATTGCTGCTGCACTTGTCGCGACCGGTATCCTCGCTGCCTGCGACACCAATGAAGGCCCGATGGAAGAAGCGGGCGAGTCGATCGATGAAGCGATCGATAACATCGACCAGCCCGATACGATCGGGGAATCCATTGATGAGGCCGCGGACGAAACGGCCGATGCCATGGAAGATGCTGCCGATGACATCGATGGTGCGATCGACGAGGCCGGTGAGGCGATGGAGGAAGCTGCCGATCCTCCGCAGTAAGATCCGGCAGGAGTTCATCAAGGACACGAAAGGAGATTATCATGGCCATTGAGGCCCTCGACATCAAGAAACCCGACTTCACCACCCGGAACGGTATTTCCGAGGACGACCGAAGGAAGATTGCCGATGCGCTCGGCATCGTTCTGGCCGACACCTACATGCTGTTCATCAAGACCCAGGGCGTGCACTGGAACGTTACCGGCCCGACCTTCATGGGCGTACATAAGCTGACGGAAGAGCAGTACGAGAATATGTATGAAGCCATCGACGAACTGGCGGAACGTATTCGCGCCCTCGGCCACAAGGCGCCGGCGAGCTACACCAAGTATGGCGAGTTGTCGTCGATCAACGACAAGGATGAAGAACGTTCGGTGGGACAGATGCTCACGATGCTGATCGCCGACCACGAAACCGCCGTTCTCAATATGCGTGCTGCAACGGAGTGGTGCGAAGAGAAGAGCGACTATGTGACGGCAGACATGCTGACGGAAAGAATGTCCTGGCACGAGCAGGCCGTTTGGATGCTCAAGTCACTGGCTTCCGAGAAATAAAATAGAATCCGGATCACGGATCGAAAAAGGTCCCGGGCCTTCAGGCCGGGGCCTTTTTTCCGTCTGGCATGTAAAGCCTGATGGTTGTGCCCTGGCCGGGAGCGCTGTCGATCGTCAGCTCCGCGCCGAGCTGGCGTGAGAAGGCGGACATGAGTTTTGAGCCGAGCCCTTTGCGGGTTGCGCCGATGGAATCAAAGCCCACGCCATCGTCTATAACTTCAAGCGTGACGTTCCCATACGCATCCTTCTTGAGATCGATGGAAATGTTGCCGCCATGTTCGTCGCCAAATGCGTACTTGGTTGCATTGGTGACTGCCTCGACGAGGAACAGCGCGACGGGAATGGCATCGTCCGCCGGGCGTTCAATATTGTCGTAGGATTGCGAAATCCGGATGTTCAGCGTTTCCGTGCCAAGCGCTTCAGCCAGATGGTCGATCAACCCTTTGAGAAAGGGTTGCATGCTGACGAGTTCCAGGCGTTCGTGCTGGTAGAGTGTCTGGTGGACAATCGCCAGGGCATCGATCCGGTGCCGGGCAGCGGCGATCGCCTGGCGGGCTTCCGGGTCCTGAAGCTGACGCCCCTGAAGGTTCAGGAAGCTCGTGACGATCTGGAGATTGTTCTTCACCCGGTGATGGATTTCTTTCACGGCGTCATCGCGAACTTCGATCGCCGCTTTCAGGTCACTGTCGCGCTGATCGATATTTGTGGCCATGTCTTCCATCGCGTTGGCAAGTTCCGCTATTTCCGCAGGCGCAGACGCCATGGCGTCTGCTGCCCGAAAGGCATAACGGCCAGCGCCGTAGACACGCGCGACGCGGATAAGGCGTGATATCCAACGCAGGACGAGGCTGTCGATTGCGAGCCAGACGGCGAGCAGGGCGATCGAGAAGGCCAGCAGCGGCAAGCCGAAAGATGATACCGGCTGAAGCGTGAACTCGCTCCAGAAGCCGGGTGACTCGCGCGAAATGACGGCGAAAACATTTGCCGGACCAACCGGCCGGATCACCACATCCATCGGGGGCGCATTCTTGCGCCGCAGGACGAACATTTTCGCGGAACGGGTTTCGGCTGCTTGAGCCACCCACTCAGGTTCGATTTGCAGGAAATGTTCTGAACCGAACACGCGGCCATCGACATCAGCAATGGCGACTTCGACACCATCTCTCAGGACGCTGGCGCGGGCAAAATTGGCGAGCGAACGCGACCGGAGTCCCAGCGCCACCGAACCGTCAAATGTGCCGTCGGGTTTGTCCACCCGGGTGAAGATCGCAAAGATCCAGTCATCGGAGGCTTGTCCGAAAAACGCATCCGTACGGATAGTCGGTATTTCGTGCTTCAGCCGCTGGTTCCAGTCCGGATTGGACATGGCGAAGCCGGGGTCGCGCGTATTGGCGCAAAGGGCGATACCCTCGGCGTCGAAGCGGATCACACTGGAAAGGGCCGGGATACTGGGCAGCAGTTTGTCGTAAACTTCGTTACAGTGATTGGTGCCGATTTCGTCCTTGAACAGGCCGAGGAGCAATTCTGCTTCGTCGATGGCCTGGTCGACACCATCCACCGAGGCGCCGGCAATCAGCAGAAGTTCGTTGCTTCGCGTTCGCAAAGCCTCCCGCGCGTCCATGTAAGCACTGGCAGCGCCAAGCAGCAGAACCGGCGTCAAAGCAATTGCAAGCGTCGCCACAAGGCGACGTCGCAAGCTGGATGAGGCCGCCCTGTCAGGCACTCAGATTCAGGTGCCGTTGGCGGCTGCAATAACCGCTGCCTGGTTCATGATGTCGTCGAACGCCTCACCGGCATTGATGTCGTCGTCGCTGCTGAACCCTGCTTCGTTATTTTCTAACAGCTCCGCAACCGCCTTGCGGGCTCGCGAGACACGGCTCTTGATCGTGCCGACGGCACAACCGCAAACTTCGGCTGCCTCTTCATAGGCCAGTCCGCCTGCACCGACGAGGACGAGTGCTTCACGCTGGTCATCGGGCAGCATGTTCAGCGCATTGCGCAGGGCGAGCAGGTCCAGTTCGTCTCCGGCATTTGCGGGCGAGACCAGTGTGGCTTCTGCCACTTCGGGGTCCAGGGAAGACCGGCGCCATGAGCGACGTTTTTCGGAGTAGAAAATGTTCCGCAGGATGGTGAAGGCCCATGCCTTCATGTTCGTGCCGGCCTGAAAGCTCTGGCGGGCGTGCCACGCCTTCAGCATCGCATCCTGAGCAAGGTCGTCGGCCAAGGTCGAATCTCCGCAAAGGCTGCGAGCAAACGCACGCAGGTGGGGGATCAGCTCTGCGAGCTCTTGTTTGAACGTCGCATCATCAAGTCGTTCTGTGGGTTCGCTCATATGCTCACCTATGAAGACTTGTTTTGGGTGTCGGGGGAACGATTGCGGTCGGCTTCTTCAAGCAACCGCATGAAATCGTCGGGTACGCTCTCCTGAGTGACGTCGTCATAAAGACGGCGAAGCTGTTCTCCCAGGCGGTCACCGCGACGCTTTCGCTCCGTATCGGCCACCCTGCGACCGTCGGTTTTCTTGTCGTCCATTTTCAAAAATGCCCTAAACAGTTCAGTTCGGTTTCGGTGCGCGATTGTGGCGCTCGTCTGACAATATAAATCGTGAATTCACCAAAGGTTCCGCGCAAACCGCAAAAAATTTGATTTTGTATGCAACCAAATCCCGGCGAGTGGGTTGGTAACGCAGTGTTGATGGAGTTTTTCCCATGAATCTTGTGAAGAATCTGGCGCCGCACCTGCCTTATTTGCGACGCTACGCCCGGGCGCTTACAGGCGCTCAGGAGAGTGGAGACGCCTATATTCGAGCCTCGCTTGAGGCGCTGGTGGCCTCTCCGGATAAAATTGACGCGGACGGCGACCCCCGGGTCGCGCTTTACCGCTTTTTCCATGTTGTCTGGGGCACGACCGGTGCCCAGCTGGAAGACGGGCCGCAAGGCGACGATGTGGCGACCGAGCGCCTTCAGAAGCTGGCGCCCATACAGCGACAGGCATTTCTGCTGACGGCGCTGGAAGGGTTTTCGCGCACCGAAGCCGCTCATATCCTCGGGATCAGCGAAGGCGAGCAGGCCGAACTGGAACGCGCTGCGATCGCGGAAATCGAGGCCGAACTGTCTACAAAAGTGCTGGTGATCGAAGACGAGCCGATTATTGCGGCTGATCTCGAGAGCCTTGTCGAGGAATTGGGGCATCAGGTCACCGGTAACGCCACCACCTACACAGAAGCCATGTCGATGGTGAAGTCTGATCCGCCAGGCCTCATCCTTTGCGATATCCAGCTTGCCGACGGATCTTCAGGCATCGACGCAGCGAATGATATCCTGAAGGAAATGGACGTGCCGATCATCTTTATCACAGCCTTCCCGGAGCGCTTGCTGACAGGGGACCGTCCGGAGCCGACATTTCTGATCCCCAAACCGTTCCAGGAGAACACGGTGAAGGCGGCCATCGGCCAGGCCCTGTTCTTCCATCCGGCGCGCGAGACCGCCTGACCCGGACTGATTGTCAGAGAAGACAAAAATGCCCTCCCGGCCGGGAGGGCATTTT
>NZ_AWFE01000084.1:0-17955 GCF_003263315.1 Hyphomonas sp. GM-8P | reverse complement strand
ACCGGTGGACCACCTCTGTGGGGCAGAGCAATGGGGAGCATGATTTTCCCTCGGGTAGATCGTGATTTTAACCCCGATCTGATAGCCAAAGTCATTCCAGCTGTCGCGCAGCGGTGAAACAATAATTGTACCGCGACGATCGTCAGGGCCGGTCTCCGCCGCGAATAGCACGCGGTATTCTTTTGACTCTCGTTCAGGCACGCTGCTCTCTATCGATAAAATCCAAAGTGATGGCCTGCAATTTTAATTAGAAAAGGTGGTTGGTAGTCTTGGGGCACATTAACTGCAAGTCAGAGGCTAGCCTAGCGCAACTCAGTTTCGAATATTTCAAAGCTGTGAGTATGGCCTGCTGCTCAGAGGTGGTCCGCCAGATTTTTAGCACTGGCGTGTCCGTCAGTCACATTTAGACCCCCATTATTTTGAGAATGCGTTTCTCGGATGAAAGCCAGGCGGCAATGCGATCTAACAGCAAATCAGTTTCCATCCTGCCAGACCCTTTCAGAGCGCATTCCCAGATAACAGCCCGTCGCCAGCCGGCTTGATCGATGGAGGCGTAGTTTCGCTGATCCCGTGCGACATTGGCACTGATCTTCTCCTTCCAGAACTTCTGCCGTGTGCCAGGCCACTTAAAGAGCGCACAGCCATGACCGTGCCAGAAACAGCCATTTATGAAGATCACCGCATGGTATTTCGGCAGAACCAGATCTGGTCGGCCGGGAAGCTTACGATCATGCCGTCGGTAGCGGAATCCTCGGGCATGCAGGCCTTTGCGTATAATCAGCTCAGGCTTCGTGTCCTTGCCTTTAATCGCCGCCATATTGCGGCTGCGGGTCGCCCGGTCGTGGACATCAGGCATAGCGCAGGAGCGGGATGTCTTCTGTCGGCGCCAGATGTTGCAGGATGTGAGGACGCATGATTCGGGCGACTTCCCGGAACACCGGGACAGCGACAGAGTTGCCAAACTGCTTGTAAGCCTGGGTATCAGAAACCGGGATGCGGAACGTGTCCGGGTAGCCCATCAGGCGGGCGCATTCTCTGGGCGTCAGGCGGCGTGGGTTCTTTCGTTTGCCGCGGCTGACGAGGATTTCTGAACCATCTTTGTAATAGCGGGCAGACAGGGTCCGGCAGGTGTCGTCAGGGCCGACCAGACCGAAGCCAAATCCGTTACCTGCGGCCTTGTGCTTGGCAGCGTAGTCGCGGAGATATTTCCAGAGGTGAGAAGTCAGAGTGTACTTATCGCTCACCGCGGCCTGTGGTCCGGCGGTATAGTGGGGCTCTGCTCTTTCTGAGCCATCCTCCGGGTGCAGGATGCTTCTCATCGTGACTTCACCGAGCGGAGGCAGGTTGAGGTCGTCCCAGCTGAAACCGGTCTCTTCCCGGAAGCCCACCATCACAATCCGCTCCCGGTGCTGGGGCAGGAAGTGCTTGGCGTTAATGATGCGGGTGTGAAGCTGATAGCCGAGTTCGTCTTCCAGTGTCCGGCGGATCACTTCAAAAGTGCGGCCTTTATCGTGGCTCTTCAGGTTCTTGACGTTTTCGAGCAGGAAAGCTGCTGGCCGATGGGCTTTGATAATGCGGGCGACGTCGAAGAACAGCGTGCCCTGGGTTTCATCCTCGAAGCCGTGCGAACGACCGAGGGCATTCTTCTTGGAAACCCCGGCGATTGAGAAGGGCTGGCAGGGAAAGCCGGCCAGGAGAACATCGTGAGAAGGAATGTCCTTCACGTCGATTTTTGTGATGTCACCTTCGACTGGCCGGTTATCCGTGTAGTTCGCCTGATAGGTCAGCTGGGCGTACTTGTCCCATTCGCTGGTGAATACGCAACGTCCTCCAATTTCATCAAAAGCGGTGCGCAGGCCTCCGATGCCAGCGAAGAGGTCAATGAATGTGAAAGTGTCTGACTCCAGTGCAGGGGCGGCGAGGCCGGCACGGTCTTCCAGCCATTGTAGGACGACCTTTTTGGGCTTCACCTCTCCTGCTTCCCAGCGGAAAATCTCGCGTTCTGAATACCCAAGCTCTTCAGCGAGTTGTTTTACAGTTAAGCCTGCGCGGCACCGCAGAATAGTAAACGGGCTGGCCATCGGAATTTCGCCTCGCTGGGGAATCTATGTGTCGTGGTGTCAGTATTCGTCCCCCCGGTCAACGCGGTGTTCTGGATTTGTTTGGCAAAGCTGGGGAAATTCTGAATCTGGGTTCTAGGTATCAACAAACGCTGATAGGGGCTGAGGAGGTCGATGTCTGGGACCTGCATTTGTTGAAATGTCTCAAGCTGAGGATGTTCTTGTTTTCTGTATTTCGCGTTCGGCTTGCGCGCGCGAGTAACCTACGCGGAATTGTTAACCTTTCGGGAATTTTGAACCTGTAGTCACTATTGGATTGGATCGGTAACTCACCGTGTAGTGAATTTCTTGTGGGTGGGACTTGCAGACCTTCAGCGCTGAACCATTGGCGGCAACGCTCATCGAAAGTTTGCGTGACATAGGCTACACGCTTGAGACGGCGCTTGCCGACATAGTGGATAATTCAATTACAGCGGGCGCCCGGTCAATCGACATACATTCGCGGATCGCGGATGATGGTCTCACAATTGGCATTCTCGATGACGGTTGCGGAATGAGCCGCTCCGAACTCGAGTCCGCAATGCGGCCAGGTTCCAAGCATCCTCTCGACTACCGACCTGCTTCAGATCTCGGACGGTTCGGACTTGGCCTGAAGACGGCGTCATTTTCCCAGTGCCGGAAGCTGACAGTTTTGACGCAGAAAAACGGAGTCAGGTCGGCAGCCGTCTGGGATCTGGATCATGTTGCAAACACCAACCGCTGGGAGGTTATTGTCCCGGACAACGTCGAGGACATTCCCTGGTCGGACATGCTGGAGTCCCAAGGTACGCTTGTCGTCTGGGAGCAGGTGGACCGGATTGTTGATGAGGTCATTTCGAGTGATACCGAAGCGGATGTCAACCGAAAGCTCGATGATGCGCGGTCCCACTTAGAGCTGGTTTTTCATCGCTTTCTGAACGGAGAACCAGGGCTCTCCAAGATCAGCATAAAGTTCAATTCAGCTCCACTGGACGCCTGGGATCCCTTTGCCAGGTATCATCCTGCCACGCAGGCCTATCCCATCGATCCCGAAGAAGTGGAGTTCCGTGGACAGAAGATCACGCTGCAAAGCTATACGCTCCCGCACCACCAGAAATGTAGCAAGGCCGAATGGGAGAAGAATGCCGGAAAGGGCGGCTACACGCGCAATCAGGGTTTCTATCTCTATCGCGAGAAACGTCTGATCCTACACGGCTCATGGTTCAACCTCGCACGCAAAAGTGAGCTTACGAAACTCTGCCGTGTTCGCGTTGACATGCCGAACGGACTCGATGGTGCGTGGAAGATCGATGTGAAGAAGGCATCCGCTCAGCCACCCAGGATAATAAGGCAGCGCCTGAGAAACCTGATTGAGGGCATGGGAGACCAGTCGCGTCGAGTGTACACACGACGCGGTCAACGATTGGCTTCGAGTACGATCGTTCCCCTATGGGCAAGACAGGTTGGGCCTGAAGGAATTTCCTACGAGATCAACATCGAGCATCCAGTAATATCAACATTCCTCGACACATTGAGCGATGATGAGGCCATAAAATTCGAATCCATGGCGAAGCTGATTAGCAGGAGCTTGCCCTATGATGCGATATTCGCAGATCTTGGAAGAGACCCGCTGGAAGTCGAACCGAGTGCGACAGATGAGGAACTCAGAGCGCTTCTTGAAGAGACGGTTGAACCGCTACTGGCAGCCGGCTTCGATAATGATCAGATCACGCGGGCGCTCGAGGCTATTGAGCCCTTCCGCAGTCATTGGACAAAAACTCTAGAATTTTTAGTGCCTCTATTGGCGGCAGGAGACAAGAATTGACGAGCTCTCTGGAAAACCTCGAAGTAATGGCTTCCGCTGTGCTCGCGAAAGGCGACTTGCCCAGTCCCGACCGTATTAGAGAAACGCTCCAACAGATTCGTCAGACCCCGATGTGTGCCGAGGTAACCGATACGGAAATCGAATTCCTCGCGAGAAAGTTCGAGGAACGCCTCGGCGTCACAATGGAAATTGGCGCTATATTGGATGATGAGTCATTTCGGCCATGGCTTGAACGCGCCAAGACTGACATAGATCCATATTACTGGGAACGGTACAGACAGCTTCTCGAGCAGAGGGGCTTTTCCTCAGGTCCGGATGGCGTAATCACAAAGCTTGATGAGATTACCGACAAGATCCTCGGTCGCATGGGAAACCCGAACGAAGGTGGACAGTGGGACCGCCGGGGTATGGTGGTCGGAAATGTGCAGTCAGGCAAGACTGCAAACTATACCGGCTTAATCTGCAAAGCTGCAGACGCTGGGTATCGGGTCATCGTCGTGATTGCCGGTATCCACAACAATCTGAGAAATCAGACCCAATCCAGGATCGATGAGGGGTTTGTCGGGCGCGAAAGCAAACTTGGCCGAGGCACAAATTCTTCCAGTGTGATCGGTGTTGGTCGATTCGATAGCTCAAAAACTCCGTGGACATTTACCACGGCACTACGCGACTTTAATAAAAGCGCGACAGAACAGGTTGGAGGAAACCTCCAGGATTTGTCCGTTCCGGCGATCTTTGTGATCAAAAAGAATACCAGCACTCTGAAGAATTTGATCGAATGGCTGCGTGAAAACAACGCCCGGGGTCAGCGGCGGCGCGTATCTGCGCCCATGCTTCTCATCGACGATGAAGCAGACAATGCGTCGATCAACATCGCGAAAGGAAAGGATGAGGTTTCAAGGATCAATGGTCAGATCCGGGACCTATTGAATCTTTTCGAACGAAGCAGTTACGTCGGGTACACGGCTACGCCATTTGCAAACATTTTTATTGATCCGGAGGACGACGATGAGATGTTCGGCCAGGATCTCTTTCCTCGGAACTTTATTGTCGGCCTTGAGGCACCGTCGAACTATCACGGCGCAACCGAAATGTTTGTCGAGAACCCGGAAGTATACATAAGACCGATCACGGACAATGAAGATCTACTCCCCGTAAAGCACGATAAAACACATCCAATATCGGCCATCCCTGAAAGCCTGAAACTGGCGTTGAGGACATTTATTGTTGGTCGCGCGATCCGGATTGTCCGTGGCGATGGAAATGAACATATGTCGATGCTTGTAAATGCGTCTCGATTCACGGTGGTCCAGGGGCTGCTGAGAGGTGCACTGCACGACGAGCTGGAGAGGATTCAGCGGGCTGTCAGGCTGAATTCCAGAAAGAACCCACCCGAGGCCGAAAGGGATAGCGAGATTGCTGCACTCAAGAGAGCTTGGGATGCAGAGTATCGAGCGGGTCCGGAGAGTTGGGAAGCTATCCTCGCAAACCTGAATGAAGCTGCTGCTCCTACAAAAGTTGTTGAGGTAAATAGCAAGTCGTCCGGTACGCTCAATTATTCTGATTACAAAGAAAATGGATTGTCGGTAGTGGCAGTTGGCGGCTTTTCACTTTCACGAGGCCTCACTCTGGAAGGTCTGATGGTGACCTGGTTTCTGAGAAACTCGATAATGTACGATACACTCATGCAGATGGGTCGCTGGTTTGGCTACCGACCAGGTTATGGCGATCTCTGCAGGGTTTGGATGCCAGAAGAGGCTG
Organism: Hyphomonas sp. GM-8P; assembly: GCF_003263315.1. NCBI lineage: Bacteria > Pseudomonadati > Pseudomonadota > Alphaproteobacteria > Hyphomonadales > Hyphomonadaceae > Hyphomonas > Hyphomonas sp. GM-8P. The sequence goes on along the minus strand of NZ_AWFE01000084.1, from coordinate 12,291 downwards.
AAGGCTGGTATTCACACATCGCTGAGTCATCGGACATGCTCCGTGAAGAATTGCGGGTAATGGAGGCGGACGGCGCAAGTCCAAAGGATTTCGGATTGAAGGTTCGCAGTCACCCTGATACGCTTATCGTGACTGCCCGAAACAAGATGGGGACCGGACAGCCTTTCGTTATCAAGGTAGGGCTCGGAAACAGTTTCGTAGAAACCGCAGTCCTGCGTCGTGATCCGCAATCACTTGAAGCCAATCGCAATGCTGCAAAAGCGCTCGTCTGTTCGATGGCGGATAGGGGGAGGGCTCTATCAGGAGCTGACAAATATGGCGGAGGCCTTCTTGCTGGAGGAGTCGCAGTCGATGACGTGAAGGCGTTTCTCCGTGGCTTCATAAATCACCGTGGGTCAATGCTGACGGATCCGAAGCCGATAATATCGTACATTGAAGACAGGGAAGACGACGAACTCAAATCCTGGGATGTCTTGTTTGCTGGCGTGAGTACCGAGAATGATCGACGCTTGTCAGCCAAAGGCGTTCTCGGCGTTGACATCAAATGTCAAAAGAGGGGGCTCGGCGATAGGAGCGATGGCGCAACTATTCGCGTAACTAACAAGCAGCGTGTCTCATCCCGCGGTATTGAAAAGGCAGGTCTTCCCAATGAGCTGATTGGTGACGTCGAGAACGATTACATGGCGAACCCCAAGTTCAGGTCTTCAGGCGGCAAGAAGCCGAACTTTCCGGACAAAATCTATCGTGCGGTTCGGAAGCGACCGCTTCTCATTATTCACACCCTCGATATTCGCAACGCAGACGACGAGTCTTTGTTCGACGCTCCTGTAGTTGCGTGGAGCATCAGTTTCCCGAGAACCGACAAGCCAGAGGAGAAGGCGGAATACATCGTCAATACGACGTGGCTGCGTGAGAACTATTTCGAGGATATCGATGAAGACGATGAGATGAGCGAACATGAAGACTGACCCGTGGATCGAAATAGGATTGCCTGAGAGCAGCGGCGCTATAAATGCAAAGCGCGTAGATGCTGAACATCCGTTCAATTTTTATTGGGCACGGGATCTTGCGGGACTGAGGTTGCTCGTTCTGGAGTATTCCGGTGAAATCACCTCAACGCGCAAGATGCCTGCACTGAGTGATATGGAACTCATAAGGCTGCCGGGAAGCGGATCACATCGACTTATTTGGAGGCTTCTGAAGCCTGAGCACACCGAAGTCTTCTATAGGCTGTGTGCGGACATAATTTTCCGAAGTTCGGATGCGAGTACGGAAGCTGAAGCAGTGGAGCTGGCGATCGGACGAACCTGGAAATGGCGGCAGCTGTTAAGGGGTGGCGGGTCTGGTCTGCTGACTCCGGAGGCGCAAAAAGGCCTGGTCGGCGAGATGAAGGTCATCGAAGGCCTTCTCCTGGAAATCCTGGATGCAGGTACGGCGATTGCTTGCTGGAAAGGCCCTGAAGACGCACCGAAGGACTTCGAGGTAGGCAGGATTGCAATCGAATCGAAGGCGCGGCGCGGGGGAAGTACACCCTTCGTAAAAATTAGTTCGGAATGGCAACTCGACACTCAGGGGGTCGATGAGCTCTATATGCACGTTGTTGAAGTCGATGCCTCGCCTCTCGACAACCCAGACGCCGTCACAGTTGTCGAACTTGCCAATCGTATCGCCCGTAGAATTGCTCAAAAAGATCCGTCCGCAGAGGAGCAATTTCAATCGCTCCTCGTGGAGGCAGGTCTGGACCTGGATGATGACTACTCCGATTATCAATGGAGTATCGGAGCGAGCTCCTGGTTCCATGTCGGAGCAGGGTTTCCCAGAATCTCGGGTGGCAATCTCGATCCCGGAGTCGATCGCGTCACGTATTCGATCGCGCTGAATTCTATCAGCGACTTTCTTGTGGAGCAGGCGGAACTCGAGCAGAGGTTGGAACAGACCAATGAGTAGCGAGGCCCTTGAGGAATTTCAGAATTGTCCCCCGTCAGCGACCATGAGACAGATCGGGAAAATTGCTTAAGGAGGATTTCTGGCACATCGTAGCCCGCCAAGGGGACGAAGATGAGACAGAAATCCGGGCCGGAGGGATCGGCCGAAAAACATGTGAAGGAAATCCGCCGCAAGACCCGGCGTAAATTCTCCGCCGAAGAGAAGATCCGCATCGTACTGGAAGGCCTGCGCGGCGAGTATTCGATTGCCGAACTGTGTCGGCGTGAGGGGATCGCTCAGGGGCTGTACTACACCTGGTCGAAGGAGTTTCTCGAAGCTGGCAAGAAGCGCTTGTCGGGCGACACGGAGCGGCAGGCGACATCCGGCGAGGTGAGTGGCCTGAAGCGTGAGATGCGCGATCTGAAGGAGGTCGTTGCCGACCTGACGCTGGAAAACCGCATCCTCAAAAAAAGCGTGATCGGGGATGGGGAGGATATCGAATGAGATACCCCGCGTCCGAGAAGCTGGAGATCATCCGGCTGGTGGAGCAATCGCATCAGCCCGTGAAAAGAACGCTGGAACAGATCGGCGTGTCACGTCCGACCTTCTATCGCTGGTATGACCTTTACCGGCGGTTCGGTGAAGCCGGGCTTGAGGATCGGCGCGGCGGCTCTGGCCGGGTCTGGAACCGCATCCCGAATGAGGTGCGTCAGCAGGTGCTGGAAATGGCGCTCGACCGGCCGGACCTTTCTCCCCGCGAACTGGCCGTGACGTTCACGGACGAGAAGCGCTACTTCGTCTCGGAAGCCAGTGTTTACAGGCTTTTGAGGGCGCACGACCTGATTACCAGCCCGGCCTTCATCGTGATGAAAGCGGCCGATGAGTTCAGGGAGAAAACCACCGCGCCCAACCAGCTCTGGCAGACCGACTTCACCTATCTGAAAGTGATCGGCTGGGGATGGTTCTACCTCTCCACCGTGTTGGACGACTTCTCCCGTTACATCATCGCCTGGAAGCTCTGCTCGGGCATGGCGGCGAGCGATGTGCAGGACACGCTGAACCTGGCGCTTGAAGCTTCCGGACTCGATGAAGTGAATGTGGTTCATCGCCCGAGACTACTCTCAGACAACGGACCGTCTTACATCTCTGGCGATCTGGCTGAGTATCTTGCCGACAAAGGCATGCAGCATACGCGCGGCGCGCCGTATCATCCCCAGACGCAAGGAAAGATCGAGCGCTGGCATCAGACGCTGAAGAACCGCATCCTGTTGGAAAACTACTTCCTGCCCGGAGACCTTGAAGCGCAGATCGATGCGTTCGTCGGTTACTACAACCATCAGCGCTATCACGAGAGCCTGAACAATCTCACTCCGGCAGATGTCTATACGGGCCGCGGCCAGACCATCCTGCTCGAACGTGAGAAAATCAAAAGGAGGACGATGAAACTACGGCGCTTGCAGCACGCCCAATCCGCTGCTTAACTCAAACCAGATGCGCCAGACCCTCCTTAAGTCAGGCAGCCTGAAGTCTCAAATTACCTGACGACGGACATCATGAGCGTGGCATCGACAATTGTCACAAAACGGTCAGGCATTGGGTGGATCGCTTCGGTACCTATTTTACGCACAATATCCGGAAATCTTGGTCAGAGGGCATGCGCCAAAGAAGTCAGTGGCCATGGCACCCAGGCGAAGTGTTCGTGAAGATCCGTAGGCAGAATAACTATTTTTGGCATGCAATTGATCATGAAGGCGACGTGCTCGAACCGTTTGTCATGAAAACCCGAGACAAAGCTTCCGCATTGAAATTCATGAGAAAATCCATGAAACGGTATAGCAATCCGCAGGTTGTCGTAACCGGTAGGAGCCATTCTTGTCGCGCGGCATGAACGAGATCGGAAATTCCCGGCGTCAGGAGTATGGTCGCTACCTGAACATTCGTGCTGAAAACTCGCAGTTGCCGTTTCGCCGACGCGAGCGGGCGATGTCTCGTTTCCGGCGAATGCGAAGCCTTCAGAAATTCGCTTTAATCCATCCGTCTGTGTACAATCAGCTCAATCACCAAAAAAAGATCGCTAGCAGGGCGAGGTTCAAATCGCTACGTAACGCTCTTCTTCTTGAATGGCTTGAGCCTCTTGTTGCCTGAGGCCCGCTCGTCCGCGAAAAACGGAGACGGGTTCGAATTGGTCTCACAGCACATCGCCGAAAGCTGAAGTTGGGCATTCGAGAAAATTCGAAGCGGCACAGATGAGCAGTTATCCACTGCCAAACCAGCTCCAGTGATTCAGTAACACCCTCACCTGAACAGGGGAGGCGCGACCGATGCCTTCATGCGATTGCTCCGAGACTTATATCAGCGGGAGAATCGAATGTTTAGAAAATGGCTTATGCTGGGAATTTGGCTGGGGTGCGCGTCACTTGCATCCGCGCAAGGTTCTGCTTCTGAGAACGTGTGCAACTCTGGAGATGCGGAGGCCTGCTTCTACACTGGCGCCGAATATGCCCAGGGGGCGGGCGTCGAGGAAAACAAGCAGAAAGCCGTGACCTATTTCCTGAAGTCCTGCGACATGGGTGTGCCAGATGGCTGTTCAACCAGTGGCATTCTGGTCAGTCTCGGAGAAGGCAATCTCGAAAAAGATGTCTTGAAGGGCGTCGAATACATGGAACGCGCCTGCAGCATGGGTCATGCCGATGGCTGCAGCCGGGCCATCGGCCACCGGATAAGTGATACGTCTCCTGCCTTTGACCTCCAGAAGGCCGTCGAGACGGCCAGGGCCGGCTGCACGGCAGGTGTCGAGAACCCCTGCTATTGGGGGCTCGACTGGTCGTGGGATGGAAAGAAGGGCCAGTATCCGAGCCTGATCGATATGCAGACGGCCGGCTGGTTCGCGGAACAGGCCTGTAACCAGTATCACGATGTGATGGGGTGCGACGTTGCCGCGCGCCTATATGCCGATCCGGATGCGGCCACATTCGATGCAAAAAAAGGCCTGATCTATTCGATGATCCGCTGCGACGAGCAAAAAGCCGGCGCGCATTGCCGCAATGTCGGCGGCGTTTACCTCAGCATCGAAGAGTATGAGCTCGGTGCCCTCTATATGCGGCGCTCCTGCGATTTCGGCCATACCGATGCCTGCCAGACCGCGACGGATTGGGAAACCTACAACCGCGAAATGGCCGAATACGAAGCAAAAATGGCTGCCTACCGCCAGTTGGTCGATACGCCTCTCTCCCAAGGTCGTTACGGTGATGCCGTCAGCGCTGCAATCAACTCTGCCGGTTCAAAAGAACTTGCCCAGAAAGCCATCCTCGCCACCCAGTCTGCCGGCCGCATGAGCGACATATCCACGAACGACCTCTACGCTGCTGCGCTCTGGTTCCAGACCGGCCCGGTGCGCGCAGCCGCAGACGCCGAGCTTTCCGTTCGTGGAACCGGCTTGGAAGGCACGTTTGGAACTGGTACGAACGCGCCTGGCATGGCGGATGCGCGTTGGAAGCAACTCTATGGAACGAGCGCGCCGACCTACTCGAATAGTAGCCCGTCCTTCACCCCGGCGCCGATGAAGAGCGCTTCGCAGATTTCCGCTGAAACCCGGGACAAATACCGTTGGGCACATTGCACCATGAAAGGTAGCAATACGAGCGCAACGGTCTGCCAGTAAATTCGGCTGTCGACAAAGCCGGGCCTCGACATTGAAATGGATGACCGGCAGGACAACCATCCTGCCGGTCTTTTATGCCCTATCTGGCCTGACTGGAATTCCATATCAGGCAGTTTGAAGGTCAGGATTGCGTCAGGCCCAAACGCGCAGCCTGGAGTGCGGCTTCAGCCCGGCTGGAAATGCCAAGCTTGGCATAGATCGACTTTATGTGGCTCGCCACCGTGCTCTCGCTAAGCCCTAAGGCGACGGCCGCATCCGCGTTTCTCAGGCCACGGCCGATCAAGCCGAGTACATCTCGCTCACGTGGCGTCAAGTCGTTGCTAATCTCATGTGCAACGGCGGTCTTGCGGAAATGTTCAACAATACGGCGTGCGATTGACGGCGACAGGGCCGGCAGGCCCTGTTCGATCAAAGTCAGCTGCCGGACGAAGGTCTCGAATGGTGAATCCTTCAACAGGTAACCCTGCGCACCCTGTGACAGAGCGGCAATAACCGATGCATCGTCGCCCATAACAGTCGCCACGACAACTGTTGTCTCTGGCCTGCAGGACGAGAGAGCCGAAATAATCTCTGTCCCAGAACCATCCGGCAGGCCGAGATCGACAATTGCAATGTCGAAATCATGTCCCTTGATAGCGTAGACAGCTTCTCGGACATTCGCCGCTTCCCGGATCTCGTTGCCAGGAAACGCCGCTTCGACCGCCTCGTGCAGCCAGGCTCGCGTTTCAGAAATGTCCTCGACTATAAGAATGGTTTTCACGGCGCGGCGACCTCGTGGGGAAATTGTGCCTGCAACTGCGCGCCGCTTGTCCCCTGGCTGAGGGTAAACACACCACCGATCCCCTCGACACGGGCCTTCATGTTGGCAAGCCCCTGACCGAGTTCAACGGTAGCTATGTCAAAGCCGGATCCATCGTCTTCAACCTCGACCTCAACACGATCAGGGGTAATTCGAAGGCGGACGTCCAGGCATTTCGCCCCGGCATGCTTGATTGTGTTGCTTGCCGACTCACGGACCAGAGAACGAAGTGCATGCACGGTGGATGGTATCAGCTTTATGCCGGCATCTGCCTGCAAGCTCCAGCGGAGTGACACGCCATGGGGTTCCAGACGCTCAGCGGTTTCGGCACGAAGATCCGCCAGAATCTCGTCAAGCGGCAGGATTGGACTCTGAGCGTTGTTGATGACATCCCGCAAATCCGCCAGCGTGTCCCGGATCATGGCATCCTTTCGGTCGGGCTTCGCAGAATGCAGCGCCCTCATGAGCTGGGCGCCGATATTGTCGTGGATATCCCTCGCGATCCGCAATCGTTCTTCAGATACCCCACGGTCATAGGCCGTTCGGCTGGCCTCAGCATGCTTCATCAGCTGCACGAGATGCATGACCACGCCCGCATCGCGCGGCGTGAATAACGAGCGACCATTATGGGCGTGCATGAGCTGGAGAGACGGAACGCCAGCGACACCGGGGATACCGAGGCTGATACCCTCATTGCCAAGCCTGGGTTCCGAGATTGCGTCTTCCGCTTCGGCAAGTTCGAGGGGCTGGAAGTGATTTTGAAGCAACGCTTTCCAACCGGCTGCTCGTTCCTGCTCGGTGGGCTTCAGGGCAGCATCCAGGACGAGGTGAAACAAGTCATCATCATTGGCAGGACGCCGCTGAACGATCCTCCGCCAGAGACTGTCGCGCATCGGCAAATAGACAATGGCGACGAGCAAAAGCGAAACCCCGAGTGCCTGCCCGGGATCGAGGGTGAGTAAACTGACCAGAGCAATGTCCAGTAGTATCAGTGCGAGCGCAGCCGAGGCGTAGAAAACCAGACGGTATGCCCATACGCCCAAATCGAACAAACGATACCGCATCAGTCCGACAGCGAGGCCGACATAAATGATCAGGAAGAAGCTGAACGCGTAGTTCTCCAGAACCATCGGACTGAAGCCGAGCGTAATTGGGGCGGCAACGGTCGCAATAAAAGCGCCAGCGCCGAGCAAAGTCGATGCACCGAGCCACACTGCAATGGCTCGCTTGCGCGGGTCTCTGGCTGATGATCGGATCTGCCAGACTACAGCGACGACGATAGCGAGCATTTCGAACGTGGTGATGCGCTGGACTTCTGCGAAATCCTGGAACGGTCCGAAGGTGCGTAGCAAGGTCCAGGCACCGAAGCCGAATACAGTCAGGACGCTCAGCGGCTTCCAGTATGTCACGCGCGAAGGATAGACCAGAAAGAGACAGGTCATGATGATGCCAAAGGCTGAAGCCCCCAGCATGTTTACGGCCCATATCCATGCAACCGTCCCCTCTGACATGGGAAGCGAAATCCACGGGATAAAGGACGAAAAACAAAACGCCAGAGTGGCGAAACCACTGGCCGCAAACAGAACCGCGGGGACATTCATCGGTTTCAGTGCCCAGATCCAGGACGAGATAAGCCAGGCCAGAAGTCCCGTGCACAGCGACGCCCAGATGGCCTGATGCGTATCCTCAAGTGGCCGCCAATAAGCTGGCGACCAGTTCCAGCCGGTTTCCGGTTGCAGAACCACCAGAACCATACCAAGAAACATGAGCAGGCCTGCCACTGAGAGCAGGATAAGTCGCATCAGCGGCGCCAGGAGCATAAGTCTGGTTGCAATCATTTCATGCGGCCCCATCAAGATCACAGACGTCTAACCTGTCCGCAGCCCCTGTCACCTCCACAAATGGTCTGCGCCTCGCTTCGATAGCATCTGAAGACACCAGAATATTCCCAGCTGTCACATTTCCGGAAACGCCGCGTCCCCTGTTCAGGGGATGGCGCGGCAGCCAGTCTCGAAGCTAGACATGTGGTACTCGTCAGATTGGGTGGGGACGCACGCTTGACGAGCGGGCTCCAATCCCTGGCTCATGGCCCTGTCACCTCTCTCGGCAGGGTCATGAGACTTTCTTCGACGAAAGCGCTTCCGAAATATAGGCGCTGGTTTCAAGCCTGGGATCGTCAGAGCAACAGACTTTGAGACGGTGCATTCTGAACCTTAGGCTCCAGAAATCAGCCAGAACCCATTCCGGTATTTCAAAACGTCGCCTGAGATCATCCAGCTTGCGGTGATGATGTATGTCCGGTTTCGGTTATCGCTCCGCAATATCGAAGACCTGCTTAATGAGCGCGGTATCGATATCTGCCACGAAGCGGTCCACCCAGTCACGGACCGTTTCGGCATGTATTTCGCCCACCAAGATCCGCAAACGCCGATCTGAACGAGTGAGGCAGTCACCGCAATGGCAGAGTGGCATTTGGATGAAGTCTTCGTAAAGATCCGCGGAAGGCCCACTATTTGTGGTGTGCCGTCGACCATGAGGGCGAAGTCCTGGAGTCCTTCGTCACGAAGACAGGAGACAAAACTTCTGAATTGAAGTTCATGCGAAAAGCCATGAGGCAACCCGCATGTCGTTGTGACCAAAAGGTGCCACTCCCATGGCGCGAGGATGAAAGAGATCGGAAGTGCAGGGCGCCAGGAATGCGGCCGGCATATGAACAATGGTTCTGAGAATTCCCACCTGCCGTTTTGCCGGCGAGAGCGGGCGCTGTCTCGTTTGAGGCGCATGCGCAGTCTGCAAAAAGTTCGCTTAAATCAATTCATCTGTATACAATCACTTTAATCTCGAAAGGCAGTTCTACTCCCGTACAGACTTCAAGAAGAGGCGAGACGCCGCCCTTCGCGAATGGCGCTACCTTCTCGTCGCTTAGCACCTGCTCGTCCGTGAAAAGCGGAGACTGGTTCGAATTCGTTTGACAGCACATCTGCGCCGTTTCGCTTAAAAGGCCCGGCAAATGCCAGCCAAGTTCAACCACACTATGCCCCATTATCGGGAGTTATGGGGCGCGGATAGGTGGTCGTTATATTGCCCCAAACCGCTTCCTGTCGGTGCGTGTATTATGTTGAATTTTAATGGTTTATCCCATATATCAAGAAAAGCACAAAACGTGGGATAATCTTCATGGCGACTGTTAGGCCATTTACAGACGAGCAGCTTCGCACGCTCATCAATCTACGCCAGCGCTATGAGGTCTGGATGGAGGCTGAGCGTATACTGGCGCGCATGCCCTATGATCTGCGCATCAAAGTCGTTTCGGGCAAGTCGTATCTCTATGAAATCTTCGATCGCAGCGGCAATGGCAAAAGCCTTGGCCGGCTGAATGATGAGCTGGAAGAGAAATTCCGAAGTTACCGGGAAGAGAAGCAAAGGGCGCAGGCCCAGAGGGACGGGACTCGTGCAACACTTGATGAAAGTTCCCGGCTCTACCGGGCGCTAAGGCTACCTATGTTGTCGAGTGGGGCAGGCCCGATCCTGCGGGAATGTGACCGCAGGGATTTGATGGGTAGCCATCTGCTCGTCGTCGGAACAAATGCGATCGCAGCTTACGCTCTGGAAGCGGCAGGTTTTCTTATCGGCGCTCCGGAGGAGACGGAAGATTTCGATCTCGCCTGGTCGGCAGTTGAAAGCGAGGAGCCAGACACCGTACTCTGGGATATGCTAAAATCCGTAGATCCGACATTTACGGTGAATACAGAGCGAACATTTCAGGCTCGCAATGCGAAAGCCTATGAGGTTGAGATTCTCGTTGCGCCGTCGCGTGCAGACACTCTCGGACGAAGCGATCGACCGAGGCCTGTGCCCTTACCAGAGCAGGAATGGTTGCTTCCTGGCCAGCCGGTCGACCAGGTTGTGGCCTGCCGAGATGGAACACCGGTCCGGATTGTTGCCCCTGATCCTCGATGGTTTGCGCTACAGAAGCTCTGGATGTCGGAGAAAAAAGGACGAAATCCACTCAAACGTCCGAAGGATCGCCGGCAGGGGATTACTCTGCTCAATGCGGTTGAGGAAGCTATGCCCCAGTACCCGATGGACAAGTCATTTGAGGCGGCGATTCCTGAGGAGCTGATTCCGTACTATCGCAAATGGCGATCAGGGGAGTTTGGCTGATAGAACCATCCGGAATTGCGGGGTCCCCAATCATGTGGGTAAACCAGCGCTACAGGTGCGGAGTGTGCCGACGGTTCGAATGTGGCTTTCATCCAGGCTTCAAAATAAGAGGATCAGATAGTAGCGTAGCGCAATATAGTTCGCCAAACACGCGTCAGCGCGCCCGCGTTCATCAAATGAAAGACAAATCAATGCCTGCAATTTCAATTACACCAGAGCAAGTGTCCGACTACATCGCGAAAGCGGGGCGCGATGCTTGGATTGTACCTGATGTACCCGCTGACACCCAACGCCGCAAAATCCAGAAAGTGGGTGTCATCGGCGCCGGGACGATGGGCGGTGGTATTTCAATGAACTTCGCCACGGTGGGAATTCCGGTGCTGATACTGGAGCAAAAGCAGGAAGCCCTTGATCGTGGTCTCGGCATAGTTCGCGGCCATTATCAGCGCAGCGCCGACAAGGGACGGTTTCCGCAAGATGAAGTCGAGGCGCGTATGGCGTGCCTGACGGGCACACTGGATATGGAAGATTTTGCAGACTGTGACCTGATCATCGAGGCCGTCTTTGAAGACATGGACTTGAAGAAGAAGATATTCTCCGACCTGGACCGGATCATGAAACCGGGTGCGATCCTTGCCACCAACACATCCGCATTGGACATCAATGAGATCGGCAGCGTCACCAAGCGGCCAGAAGACGTCATCGGACTGCATTTCTTTTCCCCCGCCAATGTGATGAAGCTTCTCGAAATCGTTCGGACAGATCACACGGCAGACGATGTGATCGCAACCTGCATGGATCTGGCCAGGGCTATCAACAAGATCGCCGTGCTCGTCGGTGTTTGTCCCGGATTTGTGGGTAACCGCATCCTTTTTGCCCGCCAGGCACAAGCCCAGAAGCTCGTTGCCAAAGGCGCCATGCCCTGGGATGTCGATGCGGCCCTGAATGCGTTCGGGTTTCGGATGGGACCCTATCAGATGTCAGATCTTGCAGGGCTGGATATCGGTTGGAAGAAGGGGGCAAAAACTGCCAACCCGATCCGCGATGCACTTTGTGAACTTGACCGGCGTGGCCAGAAAACCGGAGCGGGGTATTATGACTATGATGAAAACCGCCGCCCCAAGCCGTCGGAGGTGACCGCAAAGATCATCGCTGATATCACGGGCGTAAAGCCCGGATCGGCGCCCAGCCAGGACGATATCATCGCAACCTGTATTCACCCGATGATCAATGAGGGGCTCAAGATACTCGAGGAGAAGAAAGCGCAGCGGGCTTCCGATATCGATATTGTCTGGCTCAATGGTTATGGCTGGCCATCAGACAAGGGTGGGCCCATGCTCTACGGGGATATGGTCGGGGCCGACGCGGTGCTCGACACAATGGAGCGTCTTGGCGCAGAAGACGAGCGATTTGCGCCGAGCGAAACGCTCAAGCAGCTCGTTAGGGGCGGAGGCCGCTTCATCGACGTTGAACCCGGTTGATGGGGCACCTTATCGCCGCTTGGAATCTGCTCGTCCGCGAAAACGGATCCACATCTTTCTCAGTCTGGAAGACGGCGACGGCCTCTGGAGCAGCGAATCTTGTCTTATCCTTCATCTTTATCAGATGTCACAAGCCAAACGGATATGTATCCGGTGCGCCTTCGGGGCCTTTGCCTCGTAGCGGTGTGACAGCGGCAGACTCTTTAAACCAGACCAGGCCGTCGAACTGATTGAACCGCCCCGGTAACCCCGGAGGCAAT